>DASPSB010000007.1:0-3946 GCA_035624135.1 Candidatus Acidiferrales bacterium
CTTCCCCTCACTCATGCGGGCGCCGATCCGGAGATGGCGTCGTTTGCGGATGGGCTGGCTGAAGACATCATCGCGGGATTGGCAAAGTTTCCTTATCTCTCCGTGATCTCGCGGAACTCCACGCTTCGGTTCAAGGGTCAAACCGGGGATGTGCGCTCGGTGGGCCAGCAGTTGGGTGCGCGCTATGTGTTGGAAGGCGGCATCAGGAAAGGCGCATCCACGCTTCGCATCAACATGCAGTTGATCGATACGCAGAGCGGCGCGCATCTGTGGGCGGAAACGTACAACCGGGAGCTGAAGGACCGCGACATCTTCGCAGTGCAGGACGACATCACCGACCACGTGGTGGCCACCGTAGGCGATTCCTATGGAGCGCTGGTGCGTTCGATGGCCGCCAGCGTGGAGGGAAAGCGGGAAGAGGAGCTGACCGCTTCCGATTGGGTTTTACGGCACTACCGCTACCGGCAGTTCATCTCGCCGGAAGAACACGCGCCGGTTCGGGACGGGTTGGAGCGCTTCGTGGAGCGGGAGCCGAAGCACGCGTCGGTGTGGGCCGCCCTAGCGCAGATGTACGTGCATGAATTCTGCCTGGGCTATAACACGCGCCCCGAGCCGCTGGAGCGCGCGCTCGCAGCGGCGCGGCGCGCGGTGCACCTCGACCTGACAAACCAGCACGGGCGCGAGATGCTGGCATTCGTCCATTTCTTCCGAGGCGACATTGCCGCATTCCGCACCACCGCGGAACAGGCCATGGAGATGAATCCGCGAGATACGGACACGCTGGGCGCCATGGGACTGCTGTTCATGTACTCGGGCGAATTCGAGCGCGGGACGAACCTGGTGCGCCGTGCGATGGATCTGAATCCGCATCACGCGGACTGGATGCATTTTGCGCTGATGTGGGAGCACTTCCAGAAGGGCGATTACGAAAAGGCGCTTGCTCAGGTGACGCGGATGAGCATGCCGGGACTGTACTGGCAGCCCCTTTCCGTCGCGGTGTGCTGCGGACTGCTGGGGCGCAAAGCGGAAGCCGCGATCGCGGTTGAGGAGTTACTGAAACTCGATAAGGACTTCGAACAACACACGAAGGTGCTCGTCGGTAGCTGGCTCCAGTTGAGCGGGTTGCAGGATCGCTTTTACGAAGGGATGCGCAAGGCAGGTCTGCGCATCCCGGAGCCGGGTGAGGCGGCTTCTGCCGCAGGGCCAGCGGAAGTTACCTCAGCTTCCGTTGCCGAAAGTCTTCCTTCTTCGTCGAAACAGGCTTCCGGAGCGATGCGCGCGCAGGAAGGATTCTGGGTGGCGGTGCTGCCATTCCAATACACGGGGAAGAATGAAAACCTAAGAGCGCTGGCGGAAGGCTTGTCGGAAGAAGTGATCACCGGACTCTCGCGATTTTCGTACCTGCGGGTGATCGCGCGCGGCTCGACGGCGAAATACTCCAGCGAGTCGGGCGACGTGCGCGCGATCGGCAAGGAACTGGGCGCGCGCTACGTGATGGAGGGCAGCTTGCGTCAGGCAGGAAGCAAGCTGCGAGTCGCGGTACAGCTCGTGGATACCGTTACCGGGGCACATCTCTGGGCAGAGAAGTACGAACGAGCCTTCACTCCGGAGTCCGTATTTGAAATTCAGGATGATCTAGTTCCCTCGATCGTCGCGACGGTTGCCGATCATTACGGGGTTCTGCCGCGGAGCATGAGCGAGGTGGTGCGCAGCAAGAGTGAAGATACTCTGACGCCGCACGAGGCCGTGCTCCGCACTTTCAGCTTCTTCGGGCGCATTTCCCCCGAGGAGCATGCCGCGCTCCGGAGAATTCTGGAGCGAGCCGTCCGCGAATTCCCGGATCATGCGGATAGCTGGGCCATGTTATCGATGATCTATCGCGGCGAATTCTCGTATGGATACAATGCGAGGCCGAATCCCCTGGACCGCGCGCTGGATGCGGCCCAGCGCGCCGTCACTCTGGCCCCGGCCAATGCCCTCGGCCACTGCGCGCTCGCGACAGTGTTTTTCTTCCGGAAAGAGATGACCGATTTCCGCGCCGCCGCTGAGCGGGCGCTGGGGCTCAATCCGCTGGATGCTTTCTTAATGGCCTACCTCGGCCATCTGATCGCTTCGTCAGGCGAGTGGGACCGCGGTTGCCGGATGGTGGAATCGGCCATGAAGCTGAATCCGAACTATCCGGGCTGGCTACACATCCCTTTGTTTGCGAATGCCTACCGCCAGGGGAAGTACGAGGAAGCGCTCGAGGCGGGCGCTCGCATGAACGAGCCCGGGTATTTCCATACGCATTCGCTGCGAGCGATGGCCTTCGGGCAGCTCGGCCGGCGCGAGGAAGCCCGAAAGGCCGTGCAGGATCTGCTGGCGCTCCGTCCGGACTTTGCTGCGGTGGCGCGCCGGGAGTACGCCAAGTGGTACCAACCTGAGCTGGTTGAGCACCTGCTGGAAGGCTTGCGCAAGGCAGGACTGGACGTTTCGGAAGCCCAGGCCCCGGCAGTCGCGGAACCCTCACTTTCTTCGGCAGGATTACGGCATAAGACCGACTCCGGGGCGACTCGCGCTGCGGAGGGGTTTTGGGTCGCGGTGCTGCCGTTCAAGAGCCGAGGCGAAGCCAGCCTGGAAGCGTTGGCGGAAGGATTCACCGAAGAGATCATTACGGGACTCTCGCGATTTTCCTATCTGCGGGTGATTGCACGGGGCTCGACGGCGAAATACTCCAGTGAGTCGGGCGACGTGCGCGCCATCGGCAAAGAATTGGGGGCGCGCTACGTGATGGAGGGGAGCATCCGGCAGGCGGGCGCGACGGCGCGCGTGGCCGTGCAGTTGGTGGATGCGACCACGGGCACTCACCTGTGGGCGGAAACCTTTGAGCGTGCGTTCGGCCCGGAGCAAGCATTCGCGTTGCAAGATGAACTTGTCCCGCGGATTGTCTCGACCGTCGCGGACCAACACGGCATCCTAGTGCGAAGCATCGCTGCGGCAATCCGGAAAAAAGGCGACGCGCAACTGAACCCCTACGAAGCGGTGTTTCGCGTCTTCAGCCTGCACGAGCAGATGACGGCGCAGGGACACGCGGCCTGCCGGGACGTGCTGGAGCGCGTCGTGAAGGAAGCGCCCGACGAGGGAGATTGCTGGGCGATGCTCGCCACGCTGTACAGCGACGAGGATTGGTTCGGATTCAATCTTCAGCCCGACCCGCTCGGGCGCGCGCTGGCAGCCGCGCAACGAGCGGTGGAACTGGCGCCGGCGAGCGCGCTGGCGAGCCAGGCCATGGCGCAGAGCCTGTTCATGCGCCGCGAGTGGCAAGCCTTCCGGCCCGTGGCGGAACGCACGATCGCACTGAATCCGATGGACGGCGCGATCGTAGCGATCATGGGAATCCTGCTGGCGTGCTCGGGAGACTGGAAGCGCGGCTGCGCCGTGGCCGATTCCGCCATGAAGCTCCACCCGAACTTCCCCGGCTGGTACTGGCTGGCCAAAGTGTTCGATGCCTACCGCACGCGCGATTACCGTGCCGCTATTGACGCGGCGCTGCGAATCCAGATGCCGGAATACTTCTGGACCCCCACCGCCTTAGCGGCAGCTTACGGCCAACTCGGCGAGAGCGAAGCGGCGCAGAAGGCGCTGAAGGAATTGCTTTCGATCCGTCCTGATTTCGCAGGAGGCGCACGCCGGGAACTCGAGAAGTGGTTTGAGCCGGAACTCGTTGAACACTTTCTGGAGGGGCTGCGGAAAGCAGGGCTGAAAGCGGCCGACGCTGCGAAGTAAGCAGAAAAGCCGCAGGGCTTTGCCCATCAGGGCGGGCTGATGTTCCAGGGCGTTCATTCCTTTTCCTGCGTGACGACGTGAATGTCCACTTCGGGCGATTCGCGGAGGAATTTGTAGAGCGAGGAGACGTAGAGCCATTTGCGCCAGCCGTGAACGACGGACCGGCCGAAAATCACTTGCG
>DASPSB010000043.1:0-3674 GCA_035624135.1 Candidatus Acidiferrales bacterium
CCACGAATTTTGAATATCCCGGGACCGCGCCCGCCATCTCCGCCAACGGAACCGCGAACGGCGTCGTGTGGGCCGCGGAAAATTCCTCGCCCGCGATTTTGCACGCCTACAACGCCGCTACCCTTGTCGAGCTCTACAACAGCGCGCAGGCCGGCACGCGCGATCAGTGCGGCAACGGCAACAAATTCATCACGCCCACCATCGCGGACGGCAAAGTCTTCCTCGGCACGCAGAATTCCGTCTGCGTCTTCGGCCTGCTCCCGTAGGGGCCGGCCATCCTTTTCTCCCGCGCTCAGAATCCCGCCCGACTCGGAGTATGCTAAGGGGAGCCAACCGCGCCGTGGGGGCTCGGCAGCTACGTGAACCAGATCCTGAAATTCCTCGCGCGAGGCGTGTCGGCAGTCGCACTGCTGGCATTCGCCGCCATCTGTGTGCGCGCGCAGGAGAACGCGCGCGGCGAAACCAAATCGCCGGATCGCGGCGCCGTTCTCGTCGAGTTGTTCACCTCGGAAGGGTGCCCGCACTGCCCCGAAGCCGATGCCCTGCTCGAAAAGCTCTACACCGAGCAGCCCATCGAGGGCGCCGAAATCATCGCCCTCGAAGAGCACGTGGACTATTGGGACCGCCAGGAGTGGGTGGACCATTTCTCCTCGCCGGGATTTACCCAGCGGCAGAAGGATTACGCGGACGCGATGGATATCGACTCTCTCTACACGCCGCAGATGGTCGTGGACGGGCTGGTGGAATTTGTCGGCAATAACGCGGCTCGCGCCCGCGCCACCATCGCCGCTCTCGGCCGGGTCCCGCTGCCGGGAGTGCGAATCCTGCCGTTCGCGGCTGCGCTGGACGGCAAAAGACCCGCTGGAGGCGCGCTGGTGCGGCTGGAAGCACGCGACCTCTCCCACGATTCGCCTTCCGAGGTTTATCTCGTGCTCGCCGAAGACAAACTCTTTTCACGCGTTAGCGGGGGCAAAAACGCGGGCGAAAGCTGGCCGCACTCCTCGATCGCGCATTGGTTCCGCCTGGCCGGGAAGATGCCCGCCGGGAGCAAGGATTTTTCTCTGGTGGCGGAGATCGGCGCGCCCCAGCCGGGTTGGCGCGTGGATAATCTTCGCCTGATTGCTTTCGTTCAGGAGGAGGAGACGCGGCGTGTTCTCGCCCTTGGCGCCGTGCCCCTGGCGGACGTGATCCCACGAGCCGCCGGCACGTCGAGCCCGGCCGCCGGGCGCATGGCTCCGGTTCCGGCCGGTGCGGTACCGAAGATGCCCGCGGTTACATCCAATTTCTGATGGACAGCCCATTCACTGGCCGGCCGGCGGACGCGCAGGGAAGCTGCGAGCAGGGCGGGCCTGCGGCAAAGATTGAAAAGCCGGAGTGGCTCGAGCAGATGGAGGGCATCCTCGAGATACTCAACGAAGGCGTGATTATCGCCGACGACTGCCAGCGGATTCTCTTCGTCAACGAGTGCATGGAGAACATGACCCAGTCGCCGAGAGCCTCCCTGGTCGGCAAGACGCCCGCCTGCATCTACTCAGGAACTGATTATGAGTACTTGCAGAAGCAGAAGGCGCGTGGAAGCCAGCAAGGCTCCAACCGCTTCGAATTTTTTCTTCCCCGCGCGGACGGGACTCGCGTGCCCGTAGTGGTCAGCGCGCGCCAGATCGAAGATCCCGATGGGCGCCAGTTCGTCGTGGTCACCTTCACCGACATCACCGAGCAGAAGCAGGCCGAACAGAAACTCCGCGAAGCCAACGTTCAACTCCAGCGCCGCGCCGAGGAAATCCAGCGCGACCTGGTGCTCGCCGCGCGCGTGCAGCAGTCGCTCGCTCCACGCACGCTGGAGTGGGGCCGCGCCCTCGTTGAAACCTATTACAAGCCGGTGCTCACGATCGGCGGCGATTTCGGCCTCGTTTCTCCGCACGACCGCCATCTCGACCTGCTGGTCTGCGACGTTTCCGGGCACGGGATCAGCTCCGCGCTCCTGGCCAACCGGATTTACACGGAAACGATTTCGCTGCTGCGCGCCGGCACGCACTCGGGGAAGCTGATCCGCCGCCTGAACGACTTTGTGGTGGAGCAAATCGGCATCAGCGGTTTCATGTTTACCATGGCCGCGGCCCGGCTCGACGAGGGAGGCAGGTGCCTTATTTACGCCGCGGGCGGCCATCCTCCAGCGTTCTTGATTTCGTCCGCGGGCGAGCTGCGGGAACTGGAAGCGCGCGCCACGATCCTCGGCGCCATCGAGGATGCCGTTCCGGAAGAGTCCACCGATGCCTACAATCTCTCGCCCGGCGACCGCCTGATGATTTATTCCGACGGGCTGACCGACGTGTGGGACGCGCAGGGAGAAATGCTCGGCATCGAAGGCCTGGGCGAAATGGCCAAGCGCGCCGCTCACCTTCCCCTTCCCGCCATGCGCGAGCAGATCGTTCGCGGCGTGGTTTCGTTCAGTGCCACGCCCGTCCACGACGACATGTCCCTGGTCCTTCTCGAGGTTCGGTAGCGCGTGCGCAAAGGGCGGCCGATTTCGGCACGCGCCAGGATGGGGTGTGCCCCTGGGGCAACAGGGTTAATTTCGACGAAAATTCTGCCCTCGTGGGTAAGGGCTAGCCACGCCCAGATCGAGGTCCTGGCCCGAAAATCCCGCTGTGACGGCAGGCGATGGTCAAACCCGTAGCGCTAGAACGGGTTGTGCGCCCGGCGCACAGGGGTAAATTTCGACGCAAATCTCGGCTTCGTACTCAGAGGCTTGCCGGGCGGTTTCGAACGCTATAATCCGGCAGGGAATCCGGCCAGTGATGGAAGTCAGCAATCGGATGTCGAAAATCCGGGCCGTCGTGCGCGTCTCGAGCGGCAATTTCCTCGAGATGTACGACTTCATGGTCTTCGGGTACTACGCCACGTACATCGGCCGCACGTTTTTCCCCGCCGGAAGCGAATTCGCCTCGCTGATGCTGTCGCTGATGACGTTTGGGGCCGGATTTCTGATGCGGCCTCTCGGCGCCATCGTGCTGGGGGCGTACACCGACCAGCACGGACGGCGCGCCGGCCTGCTCTTGACGCTCTCGATCATGGCCGTGGGAATCGTTTCCATCGCGTGCACGCCCGGCTACGCGACGATCGGGCTCGCGGCGCCGCTCGTGGTGCTGTGCGGGCGGCTGCTCCAGGGCTTCTCGGCCGGAGTCGAGCTGGGCGGCGTCTCGGTGTATTTGTCGGAGATTGCGACGCCGGGCCACAAAGGCTTCTACGTGAGCTGGCAGTCCGCCAGCCAGCAGGTGGCGGTGATGTTTGCGGCGCTCATCGGCGTGGCAGTGAGTGTGCGCCTTTCGCCGGAGACAATGTCGCGCTGGGGCTGGCGGGTGCCGCTTTTGGCGGGGTGCGCGATCATTCCGTTGCTGTTTGTGCTGCGCCGGTCGCTCCAGGAGACCGAGGAGTTCGTGGCGCGCAAGGTGCGTCCGAAGACGGCGGAGGTGCTGCGTTCGCTGGCGGCCAACTGGCGCGTGGTTCTGGTCGGAACGATGCTGACGACGATGACCACGGTGTCCTTCTATTTGATCACGGCGTACACGCCGACCTTCGGCGGCTCGGTGCTGGGCCTCGAGAGCGTGGACAGTCTGATCGTGACGTTGTGCGTTGGGGCGTCGAATTTGTTCTGGCTTCCGGTGGCGGGCGCG
>DASPSB010000051.1:0-11178 GCA_035624135.1 Candidatus Acidiferrales bacterium
CAATGCCGGCATGAACCAGTTCAAAAACGTCTTTCTCGGCCTCGAGCAGCGTCCCTACAATCGCGCCACGACCGCGCAGAAATGCGTGCGCGCCGGTGGCAAGCACAACGACCTGGAAAACGTCGGCTTCACCAACCGCCACCACACATTTTTCGAAATGCTCGGCAATTTTTCGTTCGGCGATTACTTCAAGAAGGAAGCCATCGCCTACGCCTGGGAACTGGTCACAGCGCCGGACTGGTTCGGCGTCCCGAAAGACCGCCTCTACGCCACCATCTTCAGTGGCGAGGAAGGCGTCCCGCGCGACAACGACGCCCACAACGACTGGCTCGCCACCGGCGTGCCCGCCGAACGCATCTTCGAGTTAGGCATCAAGGAAAATTTCTGGGCCATGGGCGATACCGGCCCCTGCGGCCCGTGCAGCGAAATGCATTACGATATGGGGCCCGCCGCTTCCGATCTGGGTCACAAGGACTGCAGATTCCCCTGCGATTGCGGCCGCTACGTCGAAATCTGGAATCTTGTCTTTATCCAGTTCAATCGCGACGCGCAGGGCAAGCTGAATCCGTTGCCCAAGCCCGGCGTGGACACCGGCATGGGCCTCGAGCGCATGGCCGCCACGATTCTAAACTTGAGCGACCCGCTCAAGTTCTCGAATTATGATACGGACCTCTTCCAGCCGCTGATTCGCCGCGCCGAGAATCTGACCGGCGCGAAATACGGCTCTGGAACGCGCGCTGACGCTTCGCTCCGCATCATCGCCGACCACTCCCGCGCCACTGTTTTTCTCATTGCCGACGGTGTGCTGCCCTCGAACGAAGGCCGCGGCTACGTTCTGCGCAAGATCATGCGCCGTGCGCTCCGCCATGCCCATCTGCTCAAGCCCGGCGTGGCTGTGCTCACCGAAATGATTCCGGTGGTGCAGCAACTGATGGGCGCTGCCTACCCGGAACTGGTGGAAAGCAGCCAGATTCTCCGCATCGTCGCCGAAGAGCAGGACCGCTTCCGCCGCGTGCTCGAATCTTCGCTCGAAAAGCTGGAGGTCGATCTTAGCCCGCTCGCCTTGCTGGTGGGCACGCCGGACGAAAAGGACGCGGTCTATCCGGGCGAAAAGGCTTTCAAGCTCTACGACACCTACGGCCTGCCCCGCGACTTCATAGAAGACTCGTGCCGCGACCTGCGCGTTCGCTTTGACGCCGCGGGCTTCGAGCGCGCCATGGAAGAGCAGCGCACGCGGGCAAAAGCATCCTGGAAAGGCGCGCACAAGGAAGCCGCCAGCCCCGTGTACACCAAGCTGGCCGAAGCCTACCGCACCGAGCCCGATTTCTATTTCGAATCCGCCGCGCGCGACTGCAAGATCGAAGCCATCATTCGGAAATCAGCCTCCGTGAACGAACTCAAAGCCGACCAGGAAGCGGAAATCGTTCTGGACCGCACCACCATCTACGCCGAATCCGGCGGCCAGGTGGCCGACATTGGCCGCTTTTACGATACGAGCGAATCGCTCGAGCTGGCCGAAGTGCGCGGCGCCTACTATCCCGTCGCCGGCCTCATTGCCCACAAGATCCTGGCCAAAGAAACGCTCGCCGTCGGCGACCGCATCTCGACCGTGGCCGACGCCGAACGCCGCGCGCACATCAAGCGCAATCACACCGCCACGCACTTGATGCACGCCGCGCTGCGCAACGTGCTCGGCACGCACGTCAAGCAGGCCGGTTCGCTGGTGTCACCGGAGTATCTGCGCTTCGACTTCTCGCATTTCCGCAATGTGGATCCCGCCGAGCTGCGCGAAATCGAGGAGCAGGTGAACGATCAGATTCTGCACAACCAGGAAAGCTCAACCGACATTCTGCCGCTCGACGAAGCGCTCGCCTCCGGCGCGCTGGCCTTTTTCGGCGACCGCTATCCGGAACAAAACGTCCGCGTGGTCACTATCGCCGACCGCAACTCGCCGCGCGGCTTCTACAGCAAGGAGCTTTGCGGCGGCACGCACGTGCGCCGCACGGGCGAAATCGGCGTCTTCAAACTGGTTGCCGAGCAGTCCGTCGCCTCCGGTGTGCGGCGCGTGCAGGCCATTACCGGCGTGCCCGCGCTCGAGGAATACCAGGCGCTCAAACGCATCGTCGGAAAACTCTCTGCGCAGCTCAACATCAGCGAAGACAAACTCGAAGCCCGCGTGGCCGAACTCTCCGAAGAACTTACCGACCTGCAGAAGAAGCTGCGCCAGGAGCAGAGCAAGACCGTGCTCTCTCAAGTGGACGAGCTCGCCGGCCGCGCGCGCAACGTCAAGGACGTCTGGGTCCTCTCCGCCCGCGTCGCGAACGCCGACCGCGAAGCGCTCCGCCGGCTCGTTGACGCCCTGCGCCAGAAACTGGGCACCGCCGTGGTGGTGCTCGGCGCCGCCGAAGACGGCAAGGTCTCTCTGATTTCCGGCGTCACCAAGGACCTCACTCCCCGCCTCCACGCCGGCAAGATCGTCCAGGCCGTGGCCAAACAGGTGGGTGGAACCGGTGGTGGAAGGCCCGATTTGGCCGAGGCTGGCGGAAAGGACACAAACAGCCTGGACAAGGCCATCGGTGGAGTGTACGAGATCGTCGAACAAATGCTATGATTCCGAGAGCGCTGGAAGGTTTTTGACGGGAGATGCATTCTCCTGACACGCCGCGTACGTGTCTCGCCCCTTCGAAAGGATTACTCTCCTCCAAACGCGCCCGCCGCATCCCACATAGAACCATGCACGCGTCGGCACAGACCGGGTATCGCGGCGCCCTGATAGCACTGGGCGCGTTTCTGCTCCTCGGGGCCGCCCCGGCGCACGCCCAGATCCGCAAGCTCGTGGAAGAAAACGGCCGCATCGTCTTCGTCAACGCGGACGACAACAACTCCGCGCGCAAAGGCCGCGTTACGAATTCCAATTCCGCTCTCGCCGCCGCCGCGCGCGCCGAGCACGCTGATACCAGCGGCAACAGCGACGTGCGCTATCGTCCGCTCACCCGCGCCGAAATCGATAAATACGTCGAGGATCTGGCCAAGAAGCACAACGTGGATCCCGCGTTGATCCGCGCCGTCATCGCCGCCGAGTCCGGCTACGATCCCTCCGCCACTTCCCGCAAAGGCGCGCAGGGACTGATGCAACTCATGCCCGACACGGCGCAGCAGCTCGGCGTGCACGACGCTTACAACGCCAAGGAAAATCTCGAAGCCGGCGTTCGCTACCTCCGCGCACTCCTCGATAAATACAACGGCGACCTGGACAAAGCCCTGGCGGCTTACAACGCCGGCGAAGGCGCCGTCGAACGCGCCGGCGGCGTGCCCAATATCCGCGAAACCCAGAATTACGTGCGGCGCATCACCGACCGCTATTACCGCGGGGACTCCGGCGGCCGGCAGTCCTGGATTCCCGCGCCGCGCACCATCCGCCGCGAAGTGGACGCGGACGGCAAAGTGGTTTTTACGAACGAATGAGGGGGCGACTGAACCTCGGAGCACCAATTCTCGCGGGACTGCTGGCGGCCATCAGTGCCGCCGCCGTACCGGTGGCGGCGCAGTCTCCTGCGGCCTCCAAGAGGGCCGAGGCCAAGGCCGATCTCGCCCGCGCCGATAAGCTTCGCGCCGACCTCGAGGGCCGGCCTCAGAAGGACCGCACCAAGCAGGCCTATTCGAACGCAATCACTGCCTATCGCCGCGTGGTTCACGCCGCGCCCGCGTCTTCCGAGGCGCAAACGGCACTGGTCGCTATCGCCGACCTCTACCACGAGATGGGCCGCGCCTTCGACGACTCCTATTTCGAGAAAGCCATCGACACCTACCAGGCGCTTCTCAAGGAATATCCGGCCACGCGCTATCGCTCCGACGCCATGTTCACCATCGGCCAAATCCAGCACGAGGACCTGGACCATCCCGACGACGCGGAAAAATCCTTCGACGATTTCCTGGCCAAGTATCCCCGCTCGCAGAAAGCCGCCGCGGCCCAGGAGGAGCTGAAATCGATTGCCGCCGAGCGCGCCGCGGCCCACGCCACGGGCTCCGCGTCCGCCAAATCCGCTGCGGACGACCTCGTGCACGACCGCCGCACGCCCCAGGTCACCGCCATCCGCGAGTGGAATGCGGAGAATTACACTCGCGTGGTCATCTCGCTCGAGGACGAGGTGAAATACCAGGCCGCGCGCATCGCCAATCCCGACCGAATTTATTTCGACCTGTACACCGCCCATCTCAGCTCCGCGCTCGCCGGAAAAACGCTCGAGGTGCAGAACGGCTTCTTGAAATCCGTTCGCGTGGCCCAGAACCAGGCCGGAGTGGTTCGCGTGGTTCTGGAAGTCGAGAAGGTCAAGGACTACTCCGTCTTCCTGCTGAAGGACCCCTACCGCCTCGTCGTTGATGTCTATGGCGATACCACCACGGCAAAGGCCGCTCCGCCGCCCACCAGCCCCGGGGCGCCTGCCGATAAGTCCGCGCAGACCACGCCGTCGGCGAAGAATTCCGGCGCCACCGCGCCGAGCGGAAAAAATTCCGCACCCGGTTCGCTCCAGGCCAGCAATACGTCTCAGAAGCCTTCTGCCACCGGCAAATCGGCCTCCGCTAAATCATCCCCAAGAGCGGACAAGACGGGCGATGCAAATGCCCAGGCCGACTCTTCCGAAAAGGCTCAGAAGGCCGACGCCCCCAGTTCTGCGAAAACTGAAGTCGCTGACAATCAGGAGCCGGCCGAGGAGGAGACTCCCGCGCCCAAAGATGCTCAACCTGCCCCTGCGAAGCCCTCCGGCCCTGCCGCCGAGCCCCAGGGCTCGATTTCCCAGCCCACTCACCGCGGCGAGCGTTCGCTCACCCGCACCTTGGGCCTCAAGATCGGAAAGATCGTGATTGATCCCGGCCACGGGGGCCACGATACCGGCACGGTCGGCCCCACCGGCCTGAATGAGAAAGATCTGACGCTGGACGTAGCGCTGCGCTTGGGCAAGCTTATCGAGCAGAAGCTCGGCGCCCAGGTCGTTTTCACGCGCACCGACGACACGTTTGTCCCGCTCGAGGAGCGCACCGCACTCGCCAATCAGGCCAAGGCGGACCTGTTCATCTCCATCCACGCCAATTCGTCGGACGATCCATCGGCCCGCGGCATCGAGACCTTTTACCTGAACCTCACCGATTCCGAAGAGGCGCGCAAAGTCGCCGCGCGCGAAAACGCGCTCTCCCAGGCCTCCATTCACGACCTCCAGGACCTGGTCGAGAAGATCGCACGGAACGAAAAGATTGACGAATCACGCGAACTGGCCACCGAGGTCCAGGCCGGCCTCGCCAAACGCATGCAGCGCGCCAGTCGCGCGCAGAAGAATCGAGGCGTCAAGCGCGCCCCGTTCGTCGTCCTGCTCGGCGCCAACATGCCGTCCATCCTCACGGAGGTCGCCTTCATCAGTAATCCCGCCGACGAAGCGGCCATGAAGAAGGGCGATCAGCGGCAAAAAGTGGCGGAGGGACTCCTCGCCGGAATCACCCAGTATTTGGAAAGCCTCGGCAGCGCTCCGCATACCGCGGCCCTGCTGAATTCCCCGCGTCCCGTCAACACTGACCGGTAGGTCCGTAGTGGGGCGACATCCCGAAGCTTCGGGGCGTGCCCCTGCCGACACGGCTCTTTCCCCGTTTGTCCCCTTCCGGGAACCCGGCGTACACTCTTAGTGTCCAAATGTTTGTGCGCCAATTCAAAGTACTCGGTCTATTTCTCCTCGCCGCCCTTCTGCTTCCGCTCCGTTGCGCCGCAGACGGCCAGCAGGCCGTCCTGCCCAAGACGTTTGGCGGCTGGCAGCTGCACGACTCAAGGGAAGCCGCCGGGGCTACGCTTGCCCCCGAGTTGGGCGAAAACTTCGCGGTTCTTGTCGAAGCGGGGCTGGTCAGCTCACACGTCGGCACTTTCATCCGCTCGACGGCGCCGGAAAAGGGTGGCTCCCCGGCTACAATGTCTGCCCGCCTCTACCGATTTCGCGACGCCGCCGGGGCCTACTGTGCCTACACGTTTCTTCGCACGCGGGAGATGTCCAGCTCGGACCTCACCGAAAAATCCGCTGTGGGCCGGGATCGCATACTTGCTGCGGTGGGAAATTCGCTTTTGGAACTCTCGGCGCCGGGCGCCGCCTCGCTTTCCGAACTTAAGACGCTGGTCACCCTGATTCAGCAGCAGACTCCAGTCGGCGCGTACCCCACACTCTGGCAGTATCTGCCCGGCGAAGGCTTTGAGCGCACCTCCGACCACTATCTCATGGGACCCGCGGCACTCGGCAAAGTGTATCCCTCCGCCGAGGGCGACTGGCTCGGCTTCGCGCAGGGCGTCGAGGCGGAATCCGCACGGTACCACTTCCACGGCGAGTCGCTTACGCTTCTGCTCGCTGTTTATCCCACGCCGCAACTCGCGCGCGCCAAGCTACAGGAGCTGGAGCAGCGTCTCGGCGTCAAGCCTGCTGTCGCGCCAACCTCATCGGGTGGAACTGTAGTTGACCTTGTCGCCCCCGGCGCATCTCCGCCGCTCTACGCCGAGCGCAGAGGCCTGATGATCACTTTGCTTGCTGGCGCTCGCGACGCGCGCGTGGCGCGTGCCATGTTCGACCGCATTCAATATGAAACCGCAGTGACTTGGAACGAGCCGAGTTGGCAGGCAAAAGAGCCGCCCTTCATCGTCATGCTCATCAATATCCTGATTGCGACCTGTCTCTTGCTTCTTTACGCGTTCATTGCTGGTCTGCTGTTTGCTGGGATTCGCCTTCTGGTCAAGCGGCTGGCTCCCGGCCGCTTCTTTGACCGAGATGAGGATATCGAACTCATCCAGCTCGGTTTGGGCAGCAAACCTATAGAAGCAAAGGACTTCCTATCGCCTCGGTCCCACGACTGAGTATCCACAGCCTGTCGCAATAATGAGACAGCTTTCGCGCCATCCCGTAACTTATTTATTATAAATGCCTTAAAGTTGCCTGTTTTCCGCAGATTTCGCTCTTGACTTAACTCCCTGTCCTCTCCTACACTTCCGCACGAGGAAAAGTTCTGGGCCTCCGCGCATTGGCTCCAGGACCGGTTTCCCCTCTGAAGGCCCGTCCCGCCCGGGACGGGCCTTTTACTTGCTCCCCGCACGTTAAGTTCCGCCCGAATTCAACCGATTCTTCAATTATGTCGTGCCCTCATCGCTCGGCTGAAGTTGTTCGCAAAGTTTTCGTGAGAGAATCCCCGCGCATTCGCGTGGCGCGGCTCACATCACCCAGCGGATGAGCGGAGGAAAATCTCCGGCATGCCTTTCGATTACGCAGTCCTCGGCGCTGGTCGCCAGGGAACCGCAGCCGCCTACGACCTCGCCCGTCACGGCGACGCCAGTCAAGTGGTCATGGCGGATTTGGATCTGGCGCAAGCGCAGCGCGCCGCCGGCCGCGTCAACGATCTCCTTGGCGAAGATATCGCTTGCGCCGCGGTCGTCGACGTCCGCGACGAGGCCGCCGTCGCTCGCCTGCTCGGTGGCATCGCGGCATGCGTCAGCGCCGTGCCGTATCACTTCAATCTCGGGGTCGCTCGCGCTGCCATCGCCGCACGCGCCTCGCTCACCGATCTCGGCGGCAAAACGTCCATCGTCTTCGATGAACTGGCTCTCGACGAACAGGCCCGCCGAGCCGGAGTCACCATCGTTCCCGATTGTGGAATGGTGCCGGGCCTCGGCACCTCCGTCTGCATGGCCGCGATGGAGATGATCGAGAATCCCCGTGACGTTTTCCTGTGGGACGGAGGCCTGCCCCAGCAGCCTCGTCCGCCCTGGAATTACATCCTCACCTTCCACTTTGAAGGCCTCATCAACGAATATTCCGGCACCACCGAATTTCTTCGCGAAGGCCGTCTGATCGAAATGCCCTGCTTCGAAGAACTCGAGGACGTGACGTTTCCCGCGCCCCTCGGCCAGCTCGAAGCCTTTACAACTGCGGGCGGCACCTCTTCAGCTCCCAGGACCCTTCTCGGCCGGCTGCGCACCTATCAGAACAAGACGCTGCGCTATCCCGGCCATTGCGCTCAATGGAAAGCCTTGCGCGATGCCGGCCTATTCGGTGACGAGCCGATGCGAACCACCGATGGCGCACTCGTGCGCCCTCGCGACCTGCTCCGCGAGCTGCTCGATCCTCAGCTCCGCCCCCGCCCCGGCGAGAAGGACGTGTGCATCCTGCGCGGCAAAGCCGTCGGCGCATCCGGCGGCCGGGACGTCGAAGCCGTCGTGGACGTCTTCGACTACTTCGACGAAGGTACCGGCTTCTCTGCCATGGAACGCACCACCGGCTGGCATGCCGCTATGATGGCCATCTTGGCGGCCCGCGGTGAAATCGCCAAGGGCGCCGTTCCGGTGGAACGTGCCATTCCCGGCAAACGCATCTTGGAGGAATGCCGCGCCCGCGGCATGAACGTCCAGCACTCGATCCGCTAACCGCGCCAAATCCTGTTTGCGCCGGCCCTTCTGTGACTCAGGTGACGCCGAAACGTGACCCATGTCACGGTGACTTTCGGCTTCCTGCCCCAGACTCCTCCTGTAAGAGACTGGAGAGACGTGTGTTCCCTATTCTGGAAGCCCGCTTCCTCGCCCCCGGCATCAAGCGATTCGTTATCGAGGCTCCCCGCATCGCGCACAAGCAGCAGCCCGGCCAGTTTGTCATCTTGCGGCTCTACGAGCATGGCGAGCGCATCCCCCTCACGATCGAAAGCTCGGACACCGTCAGGGGAACCATCAGCATCGTGGTCCAGTCGGTAGGCAAAACCACGAACCTGCTGAACTCGCTTGAGGCCGGAGACGCCATTCTCGACGTCGTCGGGCCGCTGGGTAAGCCCTCGGAAATCAAAAGGTTTGGCACCGTGGTGGTCATCGGAGGAGGGGTGGGCGCGGCGATGGCCTTTCCCACCGCGGCGGCCCTGAAGCGCGCGGGAAACCACGTGATCTCCATCATCGGCGCGCGCACCCGCGATCTCGTGATCCTTGAAGTCGAACTCTTCGCCATCAGCGACACCCTGCTGGTTACTACTGACGACGGCAGCTACGGCCTGCGCGGCCTTGTCAGCGACCAACTCCGCCATCTGATCGAATTAGGCAGGCAAATCGACCTGGTGATCGCCGTGGGCCCGATTCCCATGATGAAGGCGATAGCCGACCTGACTCGCGGGCCGCGCATCCACACGATCGTCAGCCTCAACCCCATCATGATCGACGGCACGGGCATGTGCGGCGGCTGCCGCGTCCTGGTGGAGGGCAAGAGCAAATTCGCCTGCGTCGATGGCCCCGAGTTCGACGCCCACCAGGTCAACTTCGACGTCCTCATGCAGCGCAATTCCATGTATCGCGGCCCAGAGCGGGAGTCCATGGCGGAGTTCGAGCGCGATTCGCAGTCCCAGGTTGAATCGGTGCGCAGGGGGTGCGCGGAGGCCTGCGTGCTCGAAGGAGAACGGCGATGAGCCAGACTCCCTCCGGACTCGTCAATCCCCTGCCCCTCCGCGACCGCATGAAGATTCCCCGGCAGCCGATGCCCGAGCAGTCTGCAGAGGAACGGATCCGTAACTATTCCGAAGTCAATCAGGGCTACTCGGAGGAACTCGCCCAGCAGGAAGCCCGGCGCTGCCTGGAATGCGCCAAGCCCACCTGCATGGACAATTGTCCGGTGGGCGTCAAGGTTCGTGAGTTCGTACGCAAGCTTGTCGCCGGCGATTTTTCCGGCGCTGCCGCCGTCGTCCGCGAAGACAACGTACTTCCCGCCATCACCGGACGCGTTTGCCCCCAGGAGGACCACTGCGAAGCCGCCTGCAAACTGCACAAGAAAGGCGACTCGCTCGGCATCGGCTATCTCGAGCGGTTCGTGGCCGACTACGAGCAGCGTATGGGCATCCGTCACGTTCCCACCGCCGCTCCCACCGGCAGGAAAGTGGCCATCGTGGGCAGCGGGCCCGCGGGACTGAGCGCCGCCGGCGATCTCGTGCAGCAGGGCCATCGCGTGCGCGTCTTCGAGGCTCTCCATGAGCTCGGCGGCGTGCTGGTGTACGGCATCCCTGAGTTCCGCCTGCCCAAGCAAATCATCCGCGAGCAGCTCGACTACATGCGCGCGATGGGCGTCGAGTTTGAGACCGATGTGGTCGTGGGCCGCACCGTCACCATCGACGAACTCATGGAGGACGAGGGCTACGATGCCGTGTTTATCGCCACCGGCGCGGGCTCGCCCCTCTTTCTCGGCATTCCGGGCGAGCACCTGAACGGCGTCTATTCGGCCAATGAATTCCTCACGCGCATCAATCTGATGCACGCTTACCAGTTCCCGGCCTACGACCAGCCCATGATGGACCTGCACGGCAAAGATGTGGCCGTAATCGGCGGCGGCAATACCGCGCTGGACGCGATCCGCTCCGCGCTGCGCCTCGGTGCGCGGAAGGCCTACGTGCTCTATCGCCGCAGCGAAACGGAAATGCCCGCGCGCGCCGAAGAGGCCAAGCACGCCCGGCAGGAAGGCATCGAGTTCCACATGCTCACGGGGCCGGTGGAGTTCTTGCCGGACGAAAAGGGCTGGCTCGGCGCTGTTCGCTGCCAGCGTATGGAACTGGGCGAGCCGGACGCTTCCGGCCGCCGCCGCCCGCAGCCCATCGCCGGCTCGGAGTTTGATGTGCCGCTGTCGGTGGCCGTCATCGCCGTGGGAACCAGCGCCAATCCGGTCATCCAAAGCACCACGCCGGGACTCAGCACTGATAAACGCGGCTACATTGCAGCCGATTCCACCACCCAGCGCACCTCGCGAAAGGGCGTCTTTGCAGGCGGCGATATTGTCACCGGCAGCGCCACCGTCATCCTGGCCATGGGCGCCGGACGCCGAGCCGCCAAATCCATCCACGAATATCTAGTTACTGGGAATTGGTAGCGGCGCTCGCCTCTGCGGATTGCGCCGTTAAATTTTGACACGTGTGTCCTGAGAAGCCGCCGCGCGTTCCGATGATTCCAGCGGCCTTCGCGGTGAAGACACTTCGGAGTTGCGAAAAATCACAGCCCAATCACGCGGAGTTCACTGATATTGCAGCCGCCGGTCCTCCACGCGCCACAGCATGTCCTGTTCAAAGGCAATGTGCTCGCGGAGTTCCTCGAGCAGTTCCTGGCCCGGGCCGCAGAGGTCCGCCACGAAATCCGCGGTCATGTACGGAAGT
>DASPSB010000054.1:0-5131 GCA_035624135.1 Candidatus Acidiferrales bacterium
CGATGCCGTCAGCAGCCGCGAGAGCACGTCCAGCATGGAACTGAGCGACGCAGCCGCGGTCTGCGCGCGCAGCATCGCCGGCAACATATTGGCGTTGCGCGTGCTTCCGCAGGCAGCCACAAAATCTTCAATTGCCTGACCAAGTTCCTTGGTGGTGTGCTGAACCAGAGGGAGATTATCGCGAACGGCCCGGGATACGGCCTGTTCGAGGGCAGTGGAATCCTTTCCGCGAGGGCTTGGGTCCATGGGCGGCAATCCGCACTGCCGATTATTGAAACCGGCTCGCTAGAAGTCAACTGGTGCCGTTCCAACCTGTTCGGACTACGCATCCTCCGCGCCGGCTCCTGCGGCGCCGTCCCCGCGCCCACCGTACGGAACGCAGGCCGGGAACAAACGGCCGGTCCCAGCCGTATCAACAGAGCGACGCACGCTGGGGGGGAGAATGACCAATTTCTGGCAGGACATCCGCTATGCCTTGCGGGTGCTGGTCAAAAATCCCGGATTCACAGCCGTAGCCGTTCTCACTCTCGCGCTCGGTATAGGCGTCAACAGCGCGCTGTTTTCCGTGGTCAACGGCGTGCTCCTGAATCCGCTTCCCTTCCCCAGCCCCAACGATCTTTGCGTTCTTTATTCCTCCACGACTTCCTTCGAGCACAGCTCGAGTTCCTATCCCAATTTTCTCGATTGGCAGAAGCAGAACCACTCGTTTACCGCGCTCGGCGCCTTCCGCAATGCCAATTACAACCTCACCGGCTCGGGCGAGCCGGAACGGCTCCATGCCCATATGATCTCCGCCGAATTTTTCCCAGCGTTGGGCATCCAACCCATGCTCGGCCGCAACTTCACAGCGGAGGAAGACCGTGCCGGGGCTGCGCCGGTAGTCATCCTGGGCGACCGGCTGTGGAAGCGCAAATTCGCCTCATCGCCGGACATGCTCGGTAAGAGCATCACGCTGAACGCCACGCCCTACACCATCATTGGAATCGCGCAAAGCCGAATTACAGATCTGAGCGATTCGGATGTGTACGTGCCCATCGGCCAGTGGACCGACGCGACTTTTCTCAATCGGCGCATCAGCATGGGAATGAACGCGATCGGCCGGTTGAAACCGGGCGTCTCCTTGCCGCAGGCCCAGGCCGAAATGGACTCCATCGCGCGCAACCTGGCCCAGGCCTATCCCGACGCCAACCAGGGCCGTGGTATCGCTCTGGTGCCGCTCAAGCAGGATGTCGTAGGCGACGTGCAGAGCATCCTCTGGGTGCTGATGGGCGCGGTTGGATTCGTGCTATTGATCGCCTGCGCGAATGTGGCCAATCTCCTGCTCGCGCGTTCCACCGGACGTGCCCGCGAATTTGCCGTGCGCGCGGCCCTCGGCGCAAGCCCCGCGCGCATCGTTCGCCAGCTTCTCACCGAAAGCGTTCTGCTGGGCCTCGCAGGCGGCGGCCTCGGATTGCTCCTTGCCAAGTTCGGCACGCAGTCTGTGCTGGCTGCCTTACCGGATACTCTGCCGCGCATGGAAAGCATCACCGTGGATTCCCACGTCCTCCTGTTCACTCTGTCGGCTTCGGTGCTCACCGGCGTCCTCTTCGGCCTCGTTCCGGCGCTCAAGCTGCTGCGTCCGGACGTGCATGAGACTCTCAAAGAGGGAGGCCGGGGCACGAGCGGAATGCGTCATCGGACGCAGAACACCTTTATCGTGCTGGAGACGGCCTTGGCCCTTGTGCTGCTCGTGGGCGCGGGACTGATGCTGCGCACGCTGGCCGCGCTCTGGGGACTGAATCCCGGTTTCGATCCTCGCCACGTGCTGGCCTTCAGTCTTTCGTGGACTTCCGATCCCAAAATGACCGCCGGGCAGCTTCGGGACAAGCAGCGGGAAGTGCTTCGTCAACTCGAAGCTGCGCCGGGCACGCAAGCGATTTCCATCATGGGCGGCTCCCTCCCTATGGACGGCGACTCGGAAGTTCCTTTCTGGCTCGAAGGCCAGCCCAAACCTGCTCGAGATAATGACGCTCCCATGACGCTGTTCTATCTCGTCACGCCCGGCTACCACTCGGCCATGAGCATCCCGCTTGTGCGCGGACGTCTGTTCGACCACCACGACGACGAACATTCTTCCCAGGTTGCCTTGATCGACGAAAGTCTTGCCCGCAAATATTTCCCTGGCCAGGACCCCATCGGAAAGCATCTGAACCTCGGTCTGCTCGAGATGCAGCCGGAGATCGTCGGCATCGTCGGCCATGTGGAGCATTGGGGACTGGGCTCCAAAGGACATCAGAATCTGCAGGCGGAGCTCTACCTTCCGGTGTGGCAACTCCCGGACGGGTTCTGGACCCTGCTGGCGAACGAGTCCGATTATGTGGCTCGGACGGCGGGAGCTCCCATGAGCCTTGAGCGCCCGATGCGGCAGGCTGCAGCTGCGGCCGACGCTACAGCCGTGGTCTACGCGCTCAGGCCTATGGAGCGCCTTGTGGACGATTCGATCGGGCAGCAGCGGTTCGCTATGCTTTTGCTCGGCGCGTTTTCCGCGCTCGCCCTGATCCTCTCCGCCGTCGGGCTTTACGGCGTGATCTCCTACGTGGCCGGCCAGCGCACGCACGAGATAGGAGTCCGCATGGCGCTCGGCGCCACCAGCCGCGACATTTTGGGCATGGTCTTGGGCGATGGCATGAAAATTACCAGCCTGGGCGTCGGCATCGGATTGGCCGCCGCATTTGGCCTCACTCGTCTGATTGCCGATTTGATTTACGGCGTCGGCGCCACCGACCCCATCACATTTCTAGGTGTGGCTGTCCTCTTGCTGGCCGTTGCTCTCGCGGCCTGCTATGTTCCGGCGCGACGCGCCATGCGTGTGGATCCCATCACCGCACTCCGCTACGAGTAGCACGTTCCGCCGCGGCAGACGGTGGACTGATGGCCCTACCGGCCCTTGGCGATGATGTTCGCGATGCCTTTTTCCCTCAGCATCGCATTGAACGCGGCCACGTCCGTCGCCACCAGATGCTCGGCTTCCTGCTGGATTTTGTCGCCTTCCTCTTTCAACAGTTGCTGGACGGCAGTCTGCTGAGTGGTCGGCGCAAAATCCGCCGTTCCGTCGAGCTGGTAAAAGAGATATGCGGCTTTTTGCAACAGCATCGGCGCCCAGCGGCAATCGTCCTGCCCTCGCCCGGTCAGTTTTAACTGGAGCAGTTGGCCCTCCACGGATTGCAGTTTCTCGGCCAGTTCGTCGGCTGATTTGTGCACCGCTTTCGACGCGTCGTCGCTGCCCAGTTCCTTTCCGAAGGCGGAGAGCTGCGCGCGAAGTGATTCGAGTTGGTTCACCGTGGCTCCGAGTTTGTTCACTTCATCCCACAGCGCGGTCTGCACCTTGAGTTGCGCCTCGATGTCGGCCTCACTGCCCGCGGTCCGCGGATCCTTGATCACGTTCAGTTTCTGCGTGAACGTCTGTCCGCCCACCGTCAGCGTCACCGTGTAGGCGCCGGGCGGAATGGACAACGAGAGCCGCCCGAACGCAGGCGCCTTCCGCCATCCCTCGGGCCCTAGCGGCACATCGCTGGCATAGAGTGGCGGCGTCCGCAGCTTCATCAGCGTGCTGCGCTCGCCGTGAAGGTCCCACCAAAAGCGGTTGATTCCCGCCTTCGCTTCGCAGGGCGTCGGCTCCGGGTCGGGATCCTCTTCATCCGCTGCCTCTTCGCCTCCTCCCGTGCCGGTTTTCGCGGCCTTGCATTCGATCTCGCGCACCGTCTTCCCGCCAGCGTCTTTGAACGTCAGCTTCGCCGTCTCTTTCTCTTTCAGGTTCTCCTTCAAATAAAAGTTGATGGACGCGCCATAAGGCGGATTTTTGCCCGCGCTGGCGTCGTAATCCACCGCGGCCGGCTCGGAGATGCCCTGGAAGCGGTAGGCATCTCGCGGGGCGAACAGGTGCGCGCTCTCGGCCGCCGTCTGCGGCGTCATTTGCTGGAGCGGCGTAATGTCGTCCAGGATCCAGAACCCGCGGCCGTACGTCGCCACCGCCAAATCGTGGAAACGCTCCTGCACCGTCAGCCAGTACACCGGCGCGTGCGGAAGGCCGGATTGCAGCGGCTGCCAATTTTTCCCGTCATCGAAGGAGACGTACAGCCCGCCTTCCGTGCCTAGATAGAGCAGCCCTTTGCGCACGGGGTCTTCTCGCACGCAATGCGCGTAGCTCAGCATGCTGTGCGGAATCCCGTTGGTGATCAGGCTCCAGCTCTTCCCGTAATCCGTGGTCTTGTACACCCAGGGGTCGCGATTGTTCACCTGATGGCCGTCCACCGTGAGGTAGGCGGTCGCCGCGTCGTAACGCGAGGGTTCGATGTTGTCCACCGTGCCCCACTCGAGCATCTTGGGAATGTTCTTCGTCACGTTCGTCCAGGTCTTCCCGCCGTCGCGGGTCACCTGCACGAGCCCATCGTTGGTTCCCGCCCAGATTAGGCCTTGCTCTTTCGGCGACTCGTTCAGCGCGAAAATCACGCCCGCGTATTCCACGCCGATGTTGTCCGGAGTCAGTCCGCCGGAAATCTGCTGGCGGCTCTTGTCGTCTCTTGTCAAATCCGGGCTGATGATCTGCCAGCTATTCCCTCCGTCGGTGGTTACGTGTACGAACTGGCTGCCGACGTACACCTTGTTGTGGTCGAAGGGTGAAATCGCGATGGGAAATTCCCAGTTGAAACGGTATTTCACCTCCGCCGCCGGAGCGCCCGCCGTATATACGGGCCACACCTCGACCTCGCGGTGCTGCAGCGTGCGCTCGTCAAATCGCGTCACGGTGCCGCCGACGCTTCCCGTCCCTGTTCCCGTGGACCAGATGATGTTGTTGTCCGCCGGATCGGGCACGGCGAAGCCGCTTTCGCCTCCCGCTACGTCATGCCACGTCCCGCGCGTGATCGAATTGCCGAAGAAGCCGCCCAATTGCAGGCTGTTGCTCGGCCCCCGCCACGATGGACCGTCCTGCCGGTTCCCGTACACGTAGTAAGGAATCTGGTCGTCCACCGTCACGTGATACATCTGCGCGATCGGAAGCGATACGCGGTTCCACGTCTTGCCGCGGTTTACCGAAATGCTCACGCCGCCGTCGTGCACCACGGCCATGCGGTCGCCATTCGTCGGATCGATC
>DASPSB010000055.1:0-11096 GCA_035624135.1 Candidatus Acidiferrales bacterium
GCGCACATTCTCGGCGGCTGGCTGTGGAGCGGCGACTGGACGTTTGCCACGGGCACTCCCCTCAGCCCCCGGATCATCGGCGCGTTTTCGGAAGTGAACAGCGGCACGAGCGGAACGCTTCGCCCCGACCTCGTGCCCGGCCAGTCCATCACTGTCCTCAATCCCAGCATTCACGAATGGTTCAACACGGCCGCGTTTTGCGATGAGGATCTGCCGACCTCCGGTTGCTACTCCACCACTCCGACGTATGGCGATGCCGGCCGCAACATTATTCCCGGTCCGGGCCAGATCCTGTTCGACATGTCGATCAGCAAAACGATCCAGTTCCACGAGCAGCGCACGCTCGAATTCCGCGCCACGGCCAACAACGTTTTCAACCATGTGAATTTCGCAACTGTGGATACGAACTTCAACTCACCCACATTCGGCCAGGTGATCAGCGTGGGCACCATGCGGCGCGTGACGTTTCTCGCGCGATTTCGCTTTTGAGGAGGCCCTATGCCGCGCATTCCGCAAAAACTTGGCGCCTCGCTCGTCGCTCTCGCCTTTCTACTCGAAATGTCCCTGCCTGCGCCTTTGCGCTCACAGAATGGGCCTCCACCGCCCCCGCCGGACGATTCCCAGCAGCGTCAGTCCACTTCGCGGCGCAGCGGGTTTCGTTTTAAGGTCAACACAAACCTTGTCCTCGTCAATGTGGTGGTGCGCGATAAGCAGGGGAATTTTGTCCGCGGCATGAAACAGGACGATTTCCAGCTGTTCGAGGACGGAAAACAGCAGACCATCTCCGATTTCGGGTTGGAAGATACCGAGGCCGTTGCGCTCGAAGCGCAGAGCGGTCCCAGCGTTACCGGCGTCGTGGGAGCCCCGCCGCCTCCTCCGCCCGATCCTCGATCCGCCGAGGAAATGCGCAACCGCCGGATCATCATTCTGTTTTTTGATTTCACGGCCATGGACCCGGAACAGATCGATCGCTCGGTGACGACGGCAAAGCGCTTCGTGGAGAAACAGATGGCACCGGCGGATCTGGTGGCGCTCGTCTCGCTCTCCTCGTCCATGCGGCTCGATCTCGACCTGACCGCGAATCGCGACCGCATCGAGAAGGTGCTGGACGCGTACATTTCCGGGCAGGGACAGGGCTTCGACGCGGGAGACACGGGCAGCGCAGAGGGAAATCCCGAGACTGGCGGCGCGTTTACTCCGGACGACACCGACTACAATGTCTTCAACACCGACCGCAAACTCGAAGCGCTCGAGTCGCTGATGCAGACGCTCGGCGGCATTCAGCAGAAGAAGTCCATCATTTACTTCAGCAACGGAATCAGCCGCTCGGGTATCGAGAACCAGGCAGCGCTGCGCGACGCGACTGCCGTGGCCACGAAGACGAACTGCTCGATCTATCCCGTGGACATCCGCGGACTTCTAGCGATGCCGCCGGGCGGCGAGGCGCAAAGCGCCAGCATCCACGGTGTTTCCGCATACAGCGGCGCCGCGACGATCAACCAGTTCGAGTCCAACGCTTCCTCGCAGGAAACGCTCTCCACGCTCGCCGCCGATACGGGCGGCAAGGCGTTCCTCGATTCCAACGACTTCGGCCTCGTGTTCCAGCGCGTGCAGAAGGATACGTCCGCGTATTACATCCTCGGCTTCTACAGCACGAACACGGCGCAGGACGGAAAGTACCGACGCTTGCAGGTAAAGGTCAAGCGGCCCGACGTGAAAATCGAATTCCGCCAGGGCTATTTCGCGCCGCGCGACTTCCAGCATTTCCGCCAGGAAGACCGGGACAAGCAAATGGCCGACGAACTGGCCTCCGACCTTCCCGAGACGGATGTATTGTTCTACATTGGCGCGGCGTTTTTCCGGCAAGATGCATTGCGCTACTTTATCCCCGTATCGCTGGTGATTCCGGGCTCGCAAATCCCCTTTACGCAGGACCAGGACAAGGACAAAGCGTGGGTCGACATCATCGGGGCGGTGCGCGACACCTCAGGCGTCCCATTCGGAAATGTTCGCGACACAGTGAAGCTGAACCTCGACGCGTCGCAGCAGGTGCGCCGAAAAAACGTGCAGTACAACACGGGCTTTATCCTGCCCCATGGCACCTATCACCTGAAATTCGTGGTGCGGGAAAATCAGAGCGGCCGCCTGGGCACGTTCGAGACGGATCTCATAGTTCCCGACCTGAGCAAAGCGCCGCTAAAGATGAGCTCGATTGTGCTCGGCAGCCAGCGCATCCCCGCTGCAGGGAAAAAGGAAGGGCCCAATCCACTGCAGCGCGACGGAATGGAACTGGTCCAAAACGTGATGCACGTGTTTCGCACCGACCAGCATCTTTATCTGCAATACGAAGTGTATGACCCCGCGAAACGCAAGGAAGCAGTTCCCGCGGCGGCGGCAACGGAAATGGGTGGGCCGGCCCGGGGCGCGCCGCCCCCGAAATCCCCGGGTGCTCCCGAAATGCACCTGCTCACCAGCCTGGAATTTCTCCAGGGCAGCAAGAAACTCTACGAGACGAAGCCGCTGGAAGCCACCGAGCTGACCGATCCGCAGCGCAAAGCGGTGGTTTTTCAGATTGAGCTGCCGCTCGATAACTTTCCCGCGGGGCTGTATACGTGCCAGATAAACGTGGTGGACGATGCGGCGGGCAGTTTCGCATTTCCGCGAACGGTTTTGCTGATCAAGTCTCCGCAACCCGCGACGCCCAGCGCGACTCTCACTGGCGGATCCCAATAGTCACCGGTCAACCCCTGCGGCGGATCGAGGCCCTACAGAGACACCTTCGGCAGCGGCTCGAGCGCTGGCTCGCCTGCGGTAATCTTCGCCGCCATGCGGCACATCTCGTCGTGAATCAGACCATTCGATGCCAGGCAAACGCGTTCTCCGGGCACAAACGGCTTACCTTCGAAATCGGTTACGCGTCCTCCGGCCTCGCGAATTAACAGCGTTCCGGCGGCGGTGTCCCACGCCTTCAGTCCGAACTCCCAAAAGCCCTCCAGCCGCCCGCAGGCCACCATGCAAAGGTCCAGCGCTGCCGCGCCCACGCGGCGAACGCCGTGCGAGGCCAGGGTGAACTGCCAATAAAAATGGATGTTCGGATTCTCCGTCCGTTTGTGGGTGGGGAATCCCGTGCCGAGCAAACTAACGGCCAACCGATCCGTCTGCGAGACGTGAATCGGCCGGTGGTTCAGTCGCGCCCCCTGCCCGCGCTCGGCCGTAAATAGCTCGCCGTTCGATGGATTCAAAATCACGCCGGCAACGAGCTCGCCCGCCTCCTCCAATCCTATCGATACGGCGAATGCTGGAAAGTGATGCGCAAAATTTGTTGTGCCGTCCAGCGGATCCACGAACCAGCGAAACTGCGAGTTGCTTTCGCGGCCCCCGCCTTCTTCCGCGATGATGGCGTGGGAAGGGAATTCGCGCCGCAGCCGCTCGACCACCAGTTTTTCGGAGCGCTGGTCCGCCTGGGTCACCAGGTCCGCGTCGCCTTTGTAGGAAATCTCAGCGGGGCGCGCAAACTCCTCCATCAGCGCGCGCCCGCCCTCCTGCGCCGCTTCGATGGCAACCTGGAGGAAGCGGCTCATTCCGCCCCACCTTCGGTCAGATAGAACCGCCGGTTGTGGATGCGCATAAGTCCCGGAGCAGTCGCCGACGCCACGCGCACCTCGATATGCCGGACGCTTTTTTTTGGAGGGGGAGGCTGCGGATAGAACGCCAGGAGGTACTGCGTGCGCAATTCGCGGTCGATTTCTTCAAATAGGCTGTCGAGCTGACTCAATTCATCGGCCAAGAACATGGCGCCACCCGTTGTATCTGTGATCGTTGCCAAGGCATGCTCGCCGCCCAAATCGCGCAGCGCATCGGATTTCACGGCGCGAACCACGATGGTATAGATCAGCGCCTCTGCGCTCACCGCGGCGTGGCGCGCGTCTTCAAATGAGGCCCGGCTGGTGGTCTCGCCCGCGTCGGTTACGAGCACGATTACGCGCCGGCGGCCCGGTTGCTGCCGGGCGAGTTCGCCGGACGACAAATAGATCGCATCATAGAGCGAGGTCCCGGCGCCGCCGCGCATTCGCTTGACCCCGGCTTCGAGGGTGGTCTCATTCGAGGTGAACGGAGTCAGCCGGTCCACGTGCTCTGCAAAGCTGTAGAGCGCGAGAGAATCCTGCGGCCGCAAGACTTTGCGGATGAACCGTATGGCAGCGGCGCCCTCGAATTCCATTTCCTTCGCGGCGCTCAGGCTGGTGTCGATCATCAGCGCCAGATCGAGCGGCTGCTGCGTTTCCGCTTCGAACACGGCAATCTGCTGCCTGGTACCTTCGTCGAAAACCGAAAAGGCATCACGCGGCAGCCCCGTAACTGGACGTCCCGAGCCGTCCTGGACGTTCACCCACACGTTCACCAGCTCCACGTCGGTGCGCAAACGCCCGCCTCTCGCCACCTGCGCGCGCGCGCACACATCGCCAGCCGTCAACACCAACGGAAGGAGCAATCCAGCCAGCCGGAACGGCCACCGGGATCTAGGGCACACGGCTCGCCTCATGGCCGCTTGGGTCCCGGCCCGGGAATCGGTTCCAGGGCTTCCCCTTCGGCCCACACGGCGCCGTCCGCAAGATATTCTTTCTTCCAGATGGGGACGCTGCGCTTGAGCATCTCGATGGCGAACCGGCAGGCGTCGAAAGCCACGGCGCGATGCGGGGCGCTGACGGCGATGAGCACGCTGGTCTCGCCAATTTCGAGACGGCCAAGACGGTGCACCATGGCCACGCCGCTGACGGAATAGCGCGCACGCAGCGCCGCTGTCAACTCGCGCAGCTTTTCGAGCGCCATGGGCTCGTAGGCTTCGTAGTCGAGGTAGAGCGTGCGCCGACCGCCGGTGCGGTTTCTGACGATGCCGTCGAACACCACCACGGCGCCCTCTTCCGGTCCTTTCACTCGATTTACGATGGGCTCGGCGCAGATGGGGTTGTGCACAATTTCGATCCAGTCGCGCGAAGCTGTGGCGACTGAGCCGCCGCTGACGGGCGGTAAAAACGCCACCTCGTCGCCCGCGCGCAGCGCCGCCTTCCATTCCGCCAGTTCTTGATTTACCGAGGCGGTAACCGACGGGCGCAGTCCGGCCAGCGCCGGATAGGACGAACGGTAGAGCGCGAAGACGTCTTCCACCCGCGAGCCTTCGGGCAGTTCCGCAGACTCCTCCGCGCGGCCCACAATATCCTTCAACCGGCCGAAAAATAGCACCTGGACACGCATGTAATTATTCTACGCGCCGGATGGTGGCATTTGCACGCGCGGCCACGCCCGACTATGGCTGCGACGTGACGTTCTGTCCGGACGCAGCGCGGGCCGCGCTTCGCAACCGTTCGGCTGCCCGTTCCAGTGCCTCGCGAACCGATTCCGCCTCCAGGCGCGCCGTGGCCCAGTCTCTCCGCTCGATGGCTTCGCGAACCCCGGGAAAAACAACCGCAGCGTACCCAGTATTGATTCCTGGCGCTGAAAACGTGTGCCGGTACCAGGGCCGACCCGCGAGCCCGCCGGGAGTCAACAGCGCCGATTCCGCGCCCGCCAGCAGGTGCGCCACGCTCTCGGCGCGTTGCCGGTCCGGCGAACTGGTCAGCAGGCTGTGCACCGCATCGCTCGCCTCGCGCGCGGCCGCCTGAAAATCAGCCGCGGCCGATGCCGCGCCTCGCAGGTCGAGTACTCGTGCATCCCGCACGCCCGCCGCACGTGCCGATGCGCGCAAATCCCCCAGCAGGCGCTGCGCTTCGGCAGCGTACTCTCCATAATCGAACGCGGGAACGTCCGCATCCGCCAGCCGCATCACGATGCGCCCGGCAATCCTCGCCATCATCACGTGATAGGCGAATTCCGGGTCTCCCTGCCGCTTCATCCAGTCGAAATCGTCGTAAATGGAATGATAGACGCCGTAATCGCCCGCCGAACTGATATCGATCGACGCAATTCCTGCATGTTGATAAAAGGCGCTGTAATCCGAACCCGAACCGAGCGCGCTCATCGCCAGTGGACGTTCCGCGCCACCGCGCTCGTGCGCGCTCCCGTGTGGCATCCCCCCGGTCTGCTGGACGCGCTCCCGCCAACGGTCGTACACCGTGCGGCCGGTGCGGGGGTCGGGCGTCTCGCGCGCAGCATCGCGCACCAACTCGCGCAGCGATGGCGTGGCTGCTCCACCGAACCTTTCGCCCACGACGGCGACATCCATGTTGAGATAGGCCACAGCGCTCCGGGCCAACTCGCTCATATGGTCTTCCACCCAGGCCGTCGAGCCCACCAACCCAAATTCCTCGGCGTCCCACGAGCAGAACAGGATCGTTCGCCGGGGCGTCCAGCCCTCGCGCTTCAACGCGCCGAGCGACCGCGCCACCTCCAGCAGCACTGTCGTGCCGCTGCCTGGGTCGGCGGCACCAAACACCCACGCGTCATGATGGTTTCCGGTCAGAACCCAATCGTTCGTTTCGCCGGGCAGTTGCGCGATGACGTCGTAAATCGTGCGCGTCTCCAGGCTCATCCCCACCTTCAAATGCGCTTCGGATGGCCCCGGTCCCACGAAATAGGGTGTAGGCATTCCGCCTTGCCACTCGCGCGGCACTTTTGGCCCGCTCATGTACTTCATTAGTTCCACTGCGTCCCGCCAGGAAATCGGTAGCGCAGGAATGCGCGGCAGGTTCAAACCAGTGCGCGTCTCCAGCCGCTGTTCAATTTCTGCGCGAGTCATGCCTCGAAGCGGCGCAATGGGATTTCCGGGATACAGAAATGTGTACTGCACCGACCCGCGCTCGATGCCGCTCTCCGGGCGCCACGGGCCCTGCGGATAGGGGTCGCCCTGCCGGTAGCCGTCGTCCGCCGGGTCCGAGTAGAGCAGCACGGCCGCCGCGCCATTCGTTTCGGCCAGGTGTACCTTCACGCCGCGGAAACATTGCCCGTAGCGGATCAGTGCGATCTTTCCGCGCACGTCCACGCCCATTTCCGCCAGCCGCTGGAAGTCTTCGGGCAGCCCGTAGTTCACGTACACGATCTCGCCGGTCACTTCTCCCGCAGGAGAATAGGCGCTAAACGCGGGAACACTGCGCGGGTCGGAGGTGGACGGATCGCCCGCCACCGGCTCTTCCGGCCGCGCCAGGCGCATTCCGCTCGGCGCGGTTCGTTGCAGCAGAGTTTCTCCGGGATACGCAAGGACCACGTTATAGGAAACGATTTCTGCTTCGAGGCCTGCGGCGATGTATTCCGCGCGCACATATTCGGCCACCCGCCGGCTCGCCTCCGTCCCGGCCATGTGCGGCTCCAAGGTCAGGCGTCGCAGCGTGGCCTCAGCGCGCTCCGCGGTGGGCAATTGCACGAATTTGCTTTCCCATTGCTCTTCGGCCGCGGATCGCGCGGCGGAGAATCCCCGCAGCGCTGCCGCCTCCGCACGCGCGCCCTGCCGGTAGTTCGCGCGCGCCGCAGGTAGCGCCAAAGCCAGCGCGCCTGCGGCAACAACCGCCATTCCGCGCAGAATTCGCCTCTCGACCGGAATTGGCCGCATGTCCCGCAGCTTGTCCACCCCGTGATCGTCGGCTGGAGCGCGGATTCCACCCCGCCTTCGCTTCGGCGCATCATTCTAGTCTGGATTTTTTAACCGCGCAGCCCGACCTCAACTGCGCGTTTCGACCGTGGCCTGCACGCGACGGACTCTCCTTGGCGCACCCCGAGGGAGGTGCCTAGTCTCTGCGCAGCGAGGCTCGGGCGATTCGTCGCACTCGTAAGATCGCCAAGGGGGCTTGCTCATCTCATTGAAAGTACAGGTACTTACTGGTCGACCGACCCTCCCCGTAGAGTCACAGATACGTAGAAAATCAGTCGCGTCTGCTCTTTCCTGTTCACTTTGCTTTCTGCTTCTGGGGTAACCTTCTTGCTACACCCGCTCTGCCTTCCGTTGACACCCCTCGTCCCCTTGTTAGCCTTTGAAGTGGGGATTCGCCTGCCCAGCGCGGTCCTTTGTGTCACTGGCTGGAGCAGACAGCGATATGATTTTTCGCCATCTTATTGTCGCAGTCCTTGTCGGTCTCCTGGCGTGTTCACCCCCCGCCTTGGCGGGAGGCAGCGTAGTCGGCTCGGCGGGCCCGAGCGAGAAAGCCATAGTCCGCGGAACCCCGCTGCAGCAGGGCACCAATGTTTTCAGCGGAGACGTAATTGAGGTCGGCCCCGGCGGTGAAGGGGTTGTTACGTTTGGCCACAACGCCATGGCCCGCTTCGCCGCCGATAGTGCTGTGCGTGCGTCCCGAGATACCACAACCATCGGACTGGAGTTGCTTCGCGGGCAAATAACCTATCGCAGTACCCCAGAGCAGCCCGTCGTGGCCTCGTTTGTGGATGCGCTGGTGCGCGCCGAAGGCGGCAAAGAGGCGGTAGCTATTGTTGCCTTCCGCCATCCTACCCTAGTGGCAATTACGGCCGAGCGCGGAGCTTTGGAGGTGTCTGCCGGACGCGATCATCGAAGCGTAACTGTACCGGAGGGACAAACCGTGGAAGTCGCCCTGGTCGACGACTCAGCGGCGAAGGCCGATAACACTCCGCCTCCTCAAACTCCCGACAACTCAAATTCGAATAACAAGAAGACCAGCGGGATGGTATGGACTACCGGCGCGGTGCTCGCCGCGGGAGCAATCATCGGCGGCAGCTTGGCCCTCAGCAAGAATCAGACCCAGCTTACCTGCCCGCAGAAGGGCGCCCTCGTCAGCCCGTACGCCTTTCCCTGCCCGTAATCCGGTCGCGGCGACAGCCAGCTCTGGTTCGAATCCCGGATAGTAATTCGAATCGGAAAGCGCCGGAAGCAATCGCTCAGCAGCGCCCTGTCCGCCACAACGACAGTCGATTGAAGCAATCGCCGCCGGGATTCAAGCAGCTTGTCGCTGAAATGCGCCTCGGCAGAACTGTCGTATATGCAGCGGTGTTGTGCAGATTTAGAAATTAAAAGCCAGGATGCTCCAGGGTTCCGCGCGGGCAGTCTCCGGGGCGCTTCTCAGCCTTGCAGAGAGTCTAGCTCCGCACCGTCAGCACCGGGCACGCAGCTCGCGATACAATTTTGTGCGCTGTGGCGAACGGCAAATGCGTCGCCGCGCCACGAGGCGCCGCCGAAGGACGAATGCCGAGCACAATCAGATCACTCGCCTGCCGTGCCGCGACCTCCATGATCTGTTCGGCGGGATCTCCGCGCTCGACCACATAGTCGGGAACACACCAACGGGTGGCTTCGGCGGGAACCAAGTCCTCCAGGCGCCGCACGGACGCTGCTTCGATGTCCGCCCACCGGTCGAAATTGCTGGCCCTCAGCTCGTCCTCAACGTGGAGCACTGTCAAGCAGGCCTTGCATTCCCAGGAAAGCCCTACCGCGTGCGCCGCTGCCGCTTCTGACGCCGGCCCAAAATCTGTCGCCAGGAGAATCCGGGAAATGGCGGCGTTACGCTTCGGTTCTGCGGCGATGTGAGGGCCGACGGTAAGGACGGGACAAGGCGCGCTCCGGAAGACTTCTTCTGCAACTGAACCCAGCAAGAGCTTGCTGACGCCCGTGCGCCCGTGCGTGCCCATCACCACGAGGTCGATTTTGTTGTCGGAGATGGCTGCCTGGAAGATGGACCACAAGTCTCCTTCTTGAATCAGAATCTCTGTATCCAGGCTGGAAAAAGTCTGGAGCAGGGTCTCGCGCTGTTCCTCTTTCTTTTTCGCTGCCGCTTCCTCCAAGCCGGTCCAGGTTCTTGGGTCAGTCATGGGATTGACTGCCGGCGGGCTTACATGCAACGCCCAAAGTTTGGCGCCAAAGAGCTTAGCGAGACGGGTGGCGTACGGCACGGCCGCGCTGGCCGCTGGCGAAAAGTCCGTAGCAAACAGGATGTTCTTTAGTCGTAGCTGTGTTTCGACTCCAAACATGGTCCTCTCCCCCTCTAATCCGCTTACACTCTCTTGCGACAGGGGGCGGTGACGCAGGTCACTTCATCGAGTGAGGCAGGGGCAGCTCGCGATGCCGATCAACTTCGGATCGGCAAATGAGGACGGCGCAGAAGTCGTTAGTACCGTCGCTTGAGCGCTTCGAGTTCCTCGAGCGTCCGCGGCCAGTCCGCTCGCAACAGGCGGGAGAGGCCACGGTCCGCGAGAAGCTTTCCGCCGGTTTGGCATCGAGGGCAGTAGTTGGTCTCATTGTCCGCGTAACGAATTCGCTGAATTTTCTCGCCGCATCGCGGGCAAGGCTTTCCATAGCGTCCATGAACCGCCATCCCCTCACGGAACGCGGTCACCTTTTCGGGGAAGGCTGCCTTCGCCTCCGCGCAAAGCCGATCCATCCATAGCTTCAAGGTTTGGCGCGTCGCGGCAAATAGCTTTTCCCAGTCCATCGGGCTCAGTTTCTGCGAGAGTGCGACCGGCGAAAGCTGGGCCGCGTGCAAGATCTCATCCGAGTACGCGTTGCCGATGCCGCTCACCAGGCGCGGATCGGTTAGGGCCCGCTTGAGCGTGCGGTTTTCTGCCGCGAGCGCGGCGCGAAAGGTAGTGAGGTCGCTCGAAAATACCTCGATGCCTCCAGGGTCAACGGAACGCAAGCCCTCTTCACCGGCGAGGATGTGCAGCGATGCCCGGCGCTTTGTGACGGCTTCGGTGAGGACCAGAGAGCCCTTGGGAAAATCGAAAGCTGCCAGGTTCTGCCGGCCCGCCAGCTTCGCATCTGGTGATCGCCAATGCAGTCGCCCGGCAACCATCAGGTGCAGCACGAGCCAGAGGTCGTTTTCCACGCCGATGGCAATGCGCTTCCCGATTCTCTGCAGGGCAGACACTACGCGACCTTCCACATCGGCAATGCCGGGTTGCGTAGTTCGAAGCAGGAAGGGGCTTGCTAGACGCACTCGCTGTATCGGCTGCGCGATGACGCGCGGCTCGAGCGCGCTGATGTAAGCGGCAATATCCGGAAGTTCGGGCATGAAACGGTTTGCAGCCAGCGCCTGGCAGTGGACTACTCGTTCGTGCCTCCCATGCGAGCGCCACTGCAATAGTACAATCGATTTGCCGCGCACCCGCACTGCCGTAAAGTCGAAACTGCGCTCGATGAAATTGCAGAC
>DASPSB010000062.1:0-15483 GCA_035624135.1 Candidatus Acidiferrales bacterium
ACGACGGCAGCGGAGAGCGCGACGTTGAACTTCGCGGACAACGCCAGTCCGGCGATGCAGACGGTCTCGCTGAGCGGGACGGGGACACTGCCAGTGGTGACGTTCACGCCGACGGCGGCGGTGGGCGTGAACTTCGGGGCCGTGGTTCCTGGGATGACCAGCGCAGCGATGACGGTGACGCTGGCGGTGATGGCGGGGACAGGGAATCTACAGCTTTCCTCAGTCCAGGCGATCAGCACGAGCGACACGACGGACTTCGCGATCGTGGGGCAGACCACAACGTGTCCGACCGACGGCGGGATGGTGGCTGCGGGGACGAGTTGCGTGGTGACATTGACCTACACGGCATCGTTCGCGGGGACGGAAAACGGGATGCTGCGATTCACAGGGACGAACCTGGTGGGGAGCCCGGTGAACATACCGCTGACGGGAGTGGGGGCCTCGACGGCGGCGGGGTTCACGCTGACGGGGCAGTCCACGAACGGGAGCAACGGGACGACGATCACCCTGTTGCCGGGAGACACAGGCACATTCACGATCATCGTGCAGCCGAATCCGGGGTTCATCGGAATGATCTCGCTGATGTGTGTGTCGGGGATCCCGGCGACGATTGCGACGGCGAGTCCGGCGACGATCAACGTGACGACGACGCCGAGCCCGCCGATTACGGTGACGTGCACGCTGCAGACGAACTGCAACACGAGCCTGGTGGCGCCGCGGCCGCCGCGGAACACACCACCATGGACAGCGCCACCGGTGGGCGCGGTGCTGCTGCTGGCGATGCTGCTGGCGATGCGGCGCAGGCGCTCATCGGGCGGAGGACGTGGTTTCGTGCGGCAATTGATGCCGGCGCTGGGAATGGTGTTGCTGGTGCTGCTGGTGATGACGTGGACGGCATGCGTGAGCAACGCGCCGCCGGCGATTCCGGGAGCGCCGACGACGCCGGCCGGGGTGTATCAGATCCAGTTGGTGGGGACGGCGGCAGGCGGAGTGAAGACGACACTGACGCTCACCGTGCACATGATCTGAGCGCGCGGGCGCGACGGAAGCTGTGGTGCCGGTGATGTGATGCGTGCGAGAAAGACAATTGACATGAGGCTGCGATTGAAGTAACAAATTGACACGAGCCCGGGGGTTCCTCGGCTTCCGAGCGAAGGTGGTCCAATGAAGAAAGCATCCCATCTGACCTGGTTCCTAGCTGTTTTGACCTCGGTGACGCTGGTGTTCCCGGCGCCACTGCCGGGCCAGGCGCAGAGTGCGGGCTCCATCTCCCGGCTGATCCCGAATGTGAACTTGCAACATGGGATGAAGGTGCAATTGGCGAGCGCCGGGGCAAAGGTGCTGTGGGGAGACACGATTCAGACGGATCCGAACGGGCGGGCGCGCGTGGCGCTGGACGACGGATCGATTCTGAACGTCGGCTCGAACTCGAACCTGCGCATCGTGCAGCATGACGCGGCGAATCAGCGGACACAGATTCAATTGGCGTACGGCCGGCTGCGTGCAAGCGCGGTGCGGCTGGCGAGGCCAAATGCCTCGTTTGAAGTGCGCACACCGACGGCCGTGGCAGGTGTAGTGGGCACGGACTTCACGACGGATTACACGAATGACATTTCCACGGTGCAGGTGGCCGAAGGCTCGGTGAACTTCTGCAGCCTGAACGCGGCGCCCTCCGGGCCGCAGCAGTCCTGGCGCCCCGGGTCGACCTATTCTCCCGGGGCGCAAGTGGTGGACGAAAACGGGAACCTGCACGAGGTCCAGGCGGGCGGCGTATCGGGGAACAGCGCGCCGGCCTGGAACCAGGCATACGGCGGAACGACGACTGATAACGCTATCGTGTGGGTGAACAAGGGTGCAGCGGCGCTGCTCGCGCAAGCGGCAGGCGGCTTGCGCTGCGTCACGGTGCCGGCGGGTTACACTTCGATGGTTCGCGGGAACAATCCTCCAACGGAGCCGACGCCGACTCCGCCCTCCGCGACCACGGATAGCGTGAACAGCACGTCCGTGCCGGGCGGAGCAGGTGGGGGAGCGGCGGCCGGGACCGCGGCGGGCGTGTCGCACAGCTTCATCATCATTGCGACGGTAATTGGAGCGGTGCTGGTGCCGGCGATCGTCGTTCCGGTGACGAGCAGTGGCACGAAGTGCGGATGCAATACGGTCCTGAGCGGGAAGGGCGGACCGGTCAACCATCCATAGCGCGGGGCAATTGAACAGCACAATTTGACATGGAGTGTGGGGCGAGGCTGCGACACGCGTGTGCGCGACGCGCTCCAAAGTTACGAAGAGACGCGAGCCCTGCCCAGTATTTCCATCGCAGCCACAATCGTATTGACGTGAATGCGGACGGTGTCTTCCGTGCGGCGGGCATAGCCGCCGGCAGGAGCAGAGACGACCGGAATGCTGAGGCGGCGGGCGTGCTCGAAGACGAGACAGTCGCGGCGCTTGAGTCCCTCGATGGTCAGAGACAAGCCACCGAGCTGATCCTCGCGAAACGGGTCGGCCCCGGCGACGTAGAAGAGGAGGTCGGCGTGGAACTCGTCTAAGGCCTCCAGCAGCTTTTTTTCGAGAATGGCGAGGTAGTCCTCGTCGCAGGTGCCGTCGGCAAGATCAATATCGATCGAGGACGGGGGCTTGGGAAACGGGTAATTGTTTTCCTGATGGATGGAAAAGGTGAAGACGGAGTGATCGCCGCGGAAAATCGTTGCGGTGCCGTTGCCCTGGTGCACGTCGGTATCGACGACCATGACTTTTCGAGCGGCGCCGTCGGCCTGGAGACGGCGGATGGCCACGGCGACGTCGTGGATGGCGCAGAAGCCCTCGCCGTGGTCGGGGAAGGCGTGGTGAAGACCGCCGGCGAGATTGGCGGAGAAGCCGTCTTCAAGGGCGCGCACGCCGGCGAGAATCGCGCCGCCGGCGGCCAGCCAGACCGCGTCCACCATCTCGCGTGACCAGGGAATTTCGAGATGCATGAGCTCCTGAAGGCTCAGGTGGCCGGTCTTCAGTTTGTGCACCCATTCGGGGGTGTGGACGCGGAGCATGTCCGCATCGGAGGCGGGTTCGGGAGTGAGGAAATCGGCGGGGTGCGCGATGGCGTCGCGCAGAAGGGCCTCGTGAATCAGGCGATATTTCTGTGAGGGAAATACGTGCTCGCCGAGGTGCAGATCGTATTCGGGATGGTAAATGAGCTTGAAGGGCGCCATCAGATAGCTCGGAAAGGCGCGGGGAGACGCGAACAGCGGCGAATCGGGCGCGCCCGGAAAGAGTATCTGCAACGCAAGCGCGAATCAATCTTCCCAGCTTGGGCGCGCTAAACGTCTGTGGTAGATTGTGGCGCGTGCGGAGAGCGATTGCCATTCTTGCGCTAATGTGCCTGGTGGCTGGGCCGATCGGCGGCTGGCCTGCGGGGAACTGCTGTGGCGACGCGGATTGCTGCAAATCCGGCGTCTGCCCCATGCACCGGAATGCTGTGAAATCGCAAGATCAAGACGAGGCGATGCAGTGCCATCATGCCCATGCCGCGCCGCAACCCGCTTCGAAATGCAATGCCAGCGCGCAGTGCTCCGGCCATGCGGAAAAGTGGCACGCGGCGCCGCTGCCGAGAGGCGTGCTGAGCGCGCCGGCAGCAATTCCGGCACCCATGGCCAAGCGCGAAGCGATTGCCACAGTGCCAGTTCGTTCCAGGCAAGGATTTATTCCCGTTCCTTTTGAACCTCCGCGACTCGCGGCCTGATCCTCTCCCGTCGAGCAAGACATAGTCATTGGCGTTTCCCGTGTCCCGCGTCGGGGCGACGGGATTCCAACCGTCCGCGCGGTGTTGCGCGCGATCCGCATCAAGGCCGCAGGGCGGCCATGCAGGAAAGGAAATGGTACATGGAGCGGGGAAGCAGGGTTTGGATGATTGTGGGGTGTTGGGCGGCGTTGGCGCTCGCCGGGGCCAGTTCTCTCCGGGCAACAGTGTTCGGGACGGTGAGAGGTGTCGCCCACGATGCGCAACACCGGCCGATCGCCGGGGCGTCGGTGAAACTGAAGTCCGCAACTTCCGATTGGACGCAGACGGCGGAAACCGATGGCGAGGGCGCGTTTCTATTCACAGCGGTGCCGTTGGGCGATTACGTGGTGACGGTGGCCAAGAGGGGTTTTGCCGCGGCGCAGGAGGCGGTGACGGTGGTTGCGGGCACGTCGCCGATCCTGCATTTGCTACTGCCGGTTACGCCGGTAAGCGAGAAGGTGACCGTCTCGGCGGAGGTGCAGGAGGAAGCGGCCACGACCGACACGGTAACGCCGACGACGCTGGTGGCGCGGGCGGATATCGAGAAGACGCCTGGCGCAGACCGCACGAACGGGGTGGAGATGATTACCGATTTCGTGCCGGCGGCCTACGTAGCGCACGACATGCTGCACATGCGCGGAGGACATCAGGTGGAGTGGCTGATCGACGGCGTGCCCATCCCGAACACGAACATCGCGAGCAGCCTGGGGCCGCAAATCGATCCGAAGGACATTGATTATCTGGAGGTGCAACGGGGAAGTTACGGCGCCGGATATGGCGACCGGACATACGGGATATTCGACGTGGTGCCGCGAACGGGATTCGAACGCGACCGGGAATGCGATTTGGTGACGAGCCTGGGGAATTTCTATCAGACGAATGACCAGATCAGTTGCGGGGGACACACGCAGCGGTTTGCGTATTACGCGAGTTTGAACGGGAACCGGAGCGATTACGGGCTGCTGACGCCGATCCCGCAGGTGTTTCACGACGCGGAGAACGGCTACGGGGGATTCGCTTCGTTCATCTACAATGCGGGCTCGCAGAACCAACTGCGGGTGGTGACTTCGCTGCGGGCGGACTATTACCAGATTCCGTACGACCCGAATCCGAACTCGACGGGAAACCAGATCCTGGAAGCGGCGGGGGAATCGCCCAGCTACGGACTGAGAGACGGGGAGCACGAATACGACGGCTACGTGTCCTTCTCGTGGGTACACACGTTTACTCCCAACCTGCTGCTGACGATATCGCCCTTCTATCACTTCAATGATGCGGACTATCAGGGCGGGGCAAAGGATTTTCCGGTGATCTCCACGGCCAATCAGAGAGCAAATTACGGTGGATTGCAGGGAGCGATTGATTGGAACGTGCGGCGGAACGATTTTCAAGCAGGAGTGTATGGATTCGGGCAGCACCAATACAACTACTTCGACAACCAATTTACGGACGGAAGCCCGAACTTCCCGGCGTCGTCGATTGGCGTGAACGGAGGGCTGTTCAGTGTGTTCGTGAGCGACACGCTGAAGGCCACATCGTGGCTGACGATCATCGCCGGGCTGCGGGAATCGCATTTCACTGCGGACATCGTGGAGAACGCGACGGACCCGCGCGTGGGGCTGACGGTGAAAGTGCCGAACCTGAATTGGGTGTTTCGCGCGTTTTACGGCCACTATTACCAGGTGCCGCCGCTGGCGACGGCGACCGGGGCGCTCGAGGGATTGGCGACCAGCCAGAACTTCACGTTTGCGCCGCTGCACGGCGAGCGGGACGAGGAGCACCAGTTCGGGGTGACGATACCGTATCGCGGCTGGGTGCTGGACGCCGATACGTATCAAACCTTCGCGAGAAACTGGCTGGACCATAATAACATCGGAGAATCGAACCTGTTCTGGCCGATCACGTGGGATGCGGCGCTGATCCAGGGCTGGGAACTCACGCTGCGGTCGCCGCGCGTGTGGCACCGCGGGCAGTTCCACCTGGCGTACGCAAACCAAATCGCGCAGGCAACGGCGCCGATTACGGGAGGCCTGATCTGCCCGGCGCCCGTGATGCCCTCGTGCGGACTGGATATACCGCCGGGGTACGCGCCGGTGGACCACGATCAGAGAAACTCGCTGAGCTTCGGTTTAACCGCGAGTCTGCCCTGGCAGAGCTACGCAGCGACAAACGTGAACTACGGGTCAGGATTGACAAACGGGCTCTATGGAATGCCGAACGCGCAATATCCGGGGCCCTATCTGCCGGCGCACACAACGTTTGATTTATCGGCGGGCAAAGAGTTTGCGGAGAAATACACGATTTCCGTGACGGCGCTGAACGTGGCAAACCGGCGGGTGCAACTGGACAACAGCCTGACGTTCGGGGGATTTCACTGGAACGATCCACGGCAGATATATGCGGAGTTCCGCTACCGGTTCCACTACTGAGGAGTCAGAGCGGCCTAATTTTCGCGGTCGAGGAGGAAATCGGGGACGGCGAGCAGGGCACGACGATACTCGTTATCGGGAGATTCGGGAAGGCTGGCCTTGGCCTGCGCGGCGTAGTCGTGAGCGAGGGCGCGGGCGCGCTCGATGGCGCCACTGCGACGGACGAGTTCCAGAATCTTTTCGGGCTGGCCGGCAGAAAACGCGCGTTCGGAAAGAACCGAAGTGACGAGCTCTCGCTCTTCCGGGCGAGCATGCGCGAGCGCATAGATGAGCGGCAGGGTGACCTTTCCGTCCTTCAAATCGTTGAGCACGGGCTTGCCGATTTTCGAGGGGTCGGAAGTAAAATCGAGCAAATCATCGACGAGCTGGAATTCCAGGCCGGCGAATCGTCCGTAGTCGGCCATAGCCTGCTCGGTTTCCGGATCCTGGGCGGCGAGCACGGCGCCCAACTGCGCGCAGCCGCTGAGCAGGCAGGCGGTTTTGCGGTAGGAGAGTTCCATGGCCTGGCGGTCGGTGACGTCGATGCGGCCGATGAGGTCGAGCTGGAGGAGTTCGCCTTCGACCATGTTTTGCGTGAGCTCGATGAGAACATCGAGGATGCGGAAATTGCGCTCGCGCATGGCGAGCTGAAAGGACTGCATATAGAGCCAGTCGCCGGCGAGGACGCTGCGGTGGTTTCCCCAGCGTGAGTTGGCCGAGGGGCGGCCGCGGCGAAGTCCGGCCTCGTCAATCACATCGTCGTGAATCAGCGTGGCGGTGTGGATCATTTCCATCACTGCGCCGAGGCGGATGGCGCTCTTGCCGCGGAAGCCGCACAGGCCGGCGGAGAGAAGAAACAGGGCAGGGCGCAGGCGCTTGCCGCCGCCCTGGATGACGTAGGAGCCGACCTCGGCAACGGCAGGAATCGCTTCCGAGTTCTGGGCGGCGATTTCCTGCTCGACGAGGGCGAGGTCGTCGCGCACCAGATCAAATATCTCGCGTGCAGTCAGAAGCGGAATATCAACCTCCAGCCCGAGGCGCTCCCGACTCGGTGACTTCCGCAGCCGGTCCCCTGATCCGGAACAGCGAGCGGAAGTTTGCGGAGGTGAGAGCACCAATCTCGTCTTCGGGTAAGTGTCTCACAGTCGCCAGCGTCCGTGCCACAGCCAGGACGTGGGCGGGCTCGTTGCGCTTGCCGCGAAAGCCCTGGGGAGCAAGGAAGGGCGAGTCGGTTTCGATGAGGAGGGAGTCGAGCGGCAAGGCGGAGGCAAGGTCGCGCAGGGGCTGAGATTTGGGATAGGTGAGATTTCCGGCGAAAGAGATGCGGAAACCCATGTCCAGGCCGCGACGGGCGTCATCGAGAGTTCCGCTGAAACAGTGAAAGACGCCGCCAAATCCTGAGCCGGCCCAGTCCTGTTCGAGAATGGCGAGGCAGTCGGGCCAGGCCTCGCGGCAGTGGATGATGACGGGAAGGCGGACGCGGTGGGCGATGGCGAGTTGTTCGCGGAAAATGCGGTGCTGGACGTCGCGGGGAGAATGGTCGTAATGATAATCGAGCCCGATCTCGCCCCAGGCGATGACGCGGGGATGGCCGGCGTAGGCTTCCGCCTCCTGGAGATGGCGCTGGGTGGCGAGCTTGGCCTCATGAGGATGGACGCCGACCGTGGCGTAAATCCAGGAGTGCTGCTCGGCGAAGGGGAGAGCGGCGTCGAGCTTATCGGGGCCGGCCGCGCTGCCAATGGCGAGGATGGTAGAGACACCCGCATCGCGGGCGCGGGAGAGGACGGCGTCGCGGTCCGGATCGAAATCCGGGAAATCGAGGTGGGCGTGGGAGTCGATCAGGTCCATAACGGAGCTGGCGCGGGATGCTTCGGCTACGCTCTGCACAGGCGCCGGCGCTACTTGAGCCGTGAGCCGACGGGCGCGTCTTCGTGGAAGCCGGCGAGAACGGGACGGCCTTCCGGGCCCACGGTGGCGGCGACGACCATGCCATTCGATTCGACGCCGCGAAGTTTGCGAGGCGCGAGGTTGACGACAACGACCACGCGGCGGCCGACGAGTTTTTCGGGTTCGTAGAACTGAGCTATGCCGGCAACGATTTGACGGACTTCGGTGCCGATGTCCACCATGAGCTTGAGGATTTTGTCGGCGCCGGGGATGCGTTCGGCGGATTTGATCTCGCCGACGCGCATCTCGACTTTCATGAAATCTTCGATGGCGATTTTGCCGTCGCCTGCGACAGTCGCAGCAGCCACGGGAGCCGAACCATGTGCGGGCTTGGCAGGCTCGGCAGGCTTGGGCGCGCCTTCGGCGCGAATCTGCTCTTCCATTTGCTCCATCCTTTCGATTGCTTCGTCTTTCTGGACGCGGGGGAAAATCGCTTCGCCCTTCTGAATGGCGTCGCCGGGGCGGAGCCCGCCCCAAGCGAGAGATTCGAGAGGCTGTGTGGCGGCGGAGCCGCGCAGTCCGAGCTGCGACCAGATCTTGTCGGCGGCGTGTGGAAGGACCGGGTAGGCCAGCACGGCCACGATGCGCAGCAGTTCAGCGGCGTTGTAGAGCACGCCGGCGAGCTCGCTGCGCCGGGCGGGATCCGCGGCGAGCGACCACGGCTTTGTGTCGGCTATGTATTTGTCCGCGGAGGCGACGAGCTTCCAAACTTCCTGGAGGCCCTGCGAGAAGGCAAACGTGTCGAACGATTGCTGATAGGCGCGGGCAGCTTCGCGCCACTCATCGGCGAACGGATTCGGGGCTCCTGGAGGGGGCTCCGGAATCAGGCCTCCAAAGTACTGCTCGATCATCGCAAGCACGCGACTGGAGAAATTGCCGAGGCCGTTGGCGAGGTCGCTGTTGTAACGGCCGACCAGGGAATCGAGCGAGAAGCTGCCGTCCAGGCCAAAAACCATTTCGCGGAGGAGGAAATAGCGCAGCGCGTCCACGCCGAGGACGGAGGCAGCGGGCTGGGCGAGGCGAATATTGCCACGCGATTTGGACATCTTTTCTCCCTCGAAGGTCCACCAGCCATGGGCGACGACTTGTTTAGGCAGCGGTTCGTCCGCAGCCATGAGGAACGCGGGCCAATAGACGGCGTGGAAACGGATGATTTCCTTGCCAATCAGGTGCAGGTCGGCCGGCCAGGTATTTTCGTATTGCACCTCGTCGTCGCCGTATCCGATGCCGCTCATGTAGCTGGTGAGCGCGTCGTACCAGACGTAGATGACGTGCTTCTCATCGTCGGGCCAGGGAATTCCCCATTTGATGGAGGTGCGGCTGACGGATAGATCGCGCAGGCCGCTGCGGACGAAGCTGAGGACCTCGTTGCGGCGGGCCTCGGGCTGGATAAATTCAGGGTGCGCCTCGTAGTGCTGGAGCAGGCGATCGGTGAAGGCGGAGAGCTTGAAGTAATAGTTTTCCTCGCGGACTTTTTCGAGAGCACGGCCGCAAAGCGGGCAATTTCCTTCCGGCGTGGGTTCGTCCACGTAGAACTCGTCGGAGACGCAGTAGAGGCCTTCGTAGAAACCCTTGTAGATGTGGCCGGCATCGCGCGCCTTGAGGAGCAGATTGTGGACGGCGCGCTCGTGGCGCCACTCAGTGGTGCGGATGAAGCGGTCGTATTTGAGGTCGAGCTGATCCCACAGGCGGCGGTATTCGGCGGAAATGCGGTCGGCATATTCCAGCGGGGTGACGCCGGCGGCTTTGGCGGCGCGCTCGACTTTCTGGCCGTGCTCGTCGGTGCCGGTGAGAAACACCACGTCGTCACCGCGCATGCGGCGGTAACGCGCGATGGTATCGGCCACAATGGTGGTGTAGGTGTGGCCGATGTGGGGCCGCGCGTTGACGTAGTAAATCGGTGTGGTGAGGTAATACTTCGACAAAGGGGAATTCCCCCTGTAAGAGCGCGTACAGCCCTGCGCGCAGCGCCGCAGGACTTAAAAAGTGCAACAGCGGATTCCTCGCCTGTCCCGAATCCCGAAGCCTCGGGATCGGGACGGGTTCGGAATGACAGCTCAACGATGCGTGCTGTTCGAGGAAGTCACTCGAGAGAATACCTACAGCACGCTTGCAATGCGCTCCTCAGGGGTTGAAACCCCCGAGGGACCCGGCACTCGTCGGCACGGCTAAAGCCGTGCCCTGACGCAAACATCGTTAACGGCAGGCCGTGCAACCCACCCGCGAATTACAGTGTATCGTTCCCCGAGAGTTTTTGGAACGCGGCGGCGGCGGCAGCGAGGACCTGTTTGAGGGGGGCGCCGTGCTCGAGGGCGACACGGCGGCAATCCTCGAATTCGGGCGCTGCGTTCAGGACGCGGCCGTTCATGCGCGAGACTTTGACCTGAACGGGGCCGTAGGGAGTCTCGACGCGCACCATTTCGCGGGCGAGGACGCGCCGGCGCGCCTCCCAGGTGCGCACGCCGATGGTGGTGGTCTCCCGGAAGAACAACTCGACGAACGAATCGGCGCGGTCGGGCGGAGCGAGAACAGTAATGAGCTGGCCGGGACGGCCTTTTTTCATTTGCAGGGGCGCGGACGTGACGTCGAGAGCGCCGAGCTCGAGGGCGCGTTCGGCGAAATAGGCGTACACCTGCGGGTTCATGTCGTCCACGCTGGCTTCGATGACGGCGATGGTCTCGTCGTGGGCCGTGGCGCCGGGTGCCGATTCGCCGATAAACATGCGCAGGACGTTGGCCTGACCCGGCAGATCGGCCGTACCGGCACCGTAGCCGATGGCTTCCACTTTCATCGCTGGGAGCGGGCCGAAGCGGCGGACGAGAGTGGTGAGAATCGCCGCGCCGGTGGGAGTGAGCAGTTCGCATTCAATGCCGGTGGAGTAGGTGGGCGCGCCACGGAGGAGCTCGGCGGTAGCGGGTGCGGGGACAGGCATGACGCCGTGTGCGGCCTGGACGCGTCCCGCGCCGACGTTGAGCGGCCCAGCGTAGAAATCATCGACGCCGAGAAGCTCGAATCCGGCGCACACGCCGACGATGTCAACGATGGCATCCACGGCGCCCACCTCGTGGAAATGAATGGATTCGACGGAGACGTTGTGAATTTTGGCTTCGGCTTCACCGAGACGCTGGAAAATGGCGGAGGCGCGGTCGGCCGCGCGGGCCGAGAGCCCGGACGCGCGGCCCTGACCGATGATGTGGTGGATTTCGGAAAGCCCTCGATGGGGGTGATGTTCGCTGGTGTGCACGCGGACGTGCGTGGCGGCGACGCCCTTCTTTTTCGTTTTCTCGGCGGCGATGGACCAGTCTGCCAGGGGCAGGCGGCGCAGCTCGGTTTCGAGGCGGGTGAGATCGAGGCCGGAGTCCACGAGAGCGCCGAGAAGCATGTCGCCCGAGGCGCCGGAGAAGCAGTCGAAGTAGGCGATTTTCATAGCGGGGATTCCGAAGCGGGGGTGGATGCGACGAGTTGGGGCAGAATTTCGCCGCAACGGCCGCGCAGAGAGAGGTGGGCATAATCGGTGAAGGGCGTGGGCTCGATGTTCACCTCGATGACGCGCGCGCCCGCGGCGATGGCCTGATCCGGGAGGGCCGCGGCGGGATAGACGACGGCCGAGGTGCCACAGACCAGCAGCAGATCGCACTGACTAGCGGCACGGGCGGCGCGGTGAATGGCGTCAATGGGCAGCGCCTCTCCAAACCAGACTACGGCGGGACGCATCAGGCCTCCACAGGTGCACTGCGGTGGAAGCGGTCGGAGCGGCACCGCGCGATTTTCTTCTTCGCGGCCGCAGCCAAGGCAGCGAATGCGCCACAAACTGCCGTGCAATTCGATGATGTTGCGACTGCCGGCGGCGCGGTGGAGGCCGTCGACATTCTGCGTGATGAGGGTGAATTCGGCAGCCTTCTGCTCGAGGCCGGCGAGCGCGCGATGACCTGGATTGGGCTGGGCGGCGGAGACGCGCTGGCGGCGCCAGTCGTACCATTCCCAGGAGAGTTTGGGATTGCGCGCGAAGGCTTCCGGAGTAGCGAGCTCCTCGGGCCGGTGGTTGTTCCACAGGCCGCCAGGGCCGCGGAAAGTGGGGATGCCGCTCTCGGCGGAAATGCCGGCGCCGGTGAGAACGGCGATGGAGCGGGCGGCTGCGAGCCAGGCGCGAGCCTGGGCGAGTGGATCGAGGCGGAGATGCGTGGTGGCGCTCAGAATGGTGAGTCTAAGCGCAGCGAAAAGGGGAGTCAATTTGAGGAGAGGAGGGGAGGGAGGCAGGAAAACAAGGAAGCAAGGAAGCACGGAAGCAGGGAGCAGAGCGGGCCTATGGTCAGTCCCGAAGTCCCGGAGCTTCGGGACGGGATCACTGACCGTGGCTACCGGGAAGAGCGGATGGCGAGGGCGCGAGCGGGGAGAGAAATCGAGCCATCGGCGCGCGTCGGAAGCACAGCTTGCAAACGGTCGCGGATGGCATTGCGGACGTGTTCGTTGCGGGCCGCCAGATAGACGGGCGCGGAACCCTGGCCGAGGAGAAAAGGCTGCCAATAATCGTCGAAGTTCTCGAAGTCCATCAGGATATCCAGTGGGCGCTGGGCGCTGTTTGGAAGACCCGCGGCGAGGAAGGAGCTGCGCAGACCTTCGGAAGTGCAGATCGGAAATCGACGGCCCTGATCGAATTCGGCGGCTGTGGGATCGACGGCGGCTGCCGCGTCCCAGAATTCGCGCAGAAAACGGACCTGGCCGCTGTATTCCCAGACGTAAGCAGCGACGAGGCCGCCGGGCCGGGTGACGCGACGCATTTCGGTCAGCGCTTTGGCCGGATCGGAGACGAAATTGAGGCCGAGGCCGGAGACGCAGACGTCGAAGCTGCAATCTTCCAGGGGCAGCGAGACAGCGTCCGCGACCTGATATTCGATGGCGTCTCCGGCGCGATGCTTCCGCGCGAAATCGATTTGAGAAGCGGCGCGGTCGAGGCCCAGGACACGGGCAGGGCGGAAGCTCGCCGCGATGGCCTGGCTGAGGATGCCGGTGCCGCAGCAGAGGTCGAGCCATCGCGCGCCGTGGGGAGCGGCGAGCCAGTCGAGGAATTGAGCAGCGAGAAGGCCGCTCCAGCGCGCCATCCAGATTTCATAGGCTGAGCCGGAGGTCCATCTATCTTTCGGGCTGGAGGATGGGGAGACGGAATCGGGGGAGCTCATCGGGGACAATTTACAACAGGTCGGCGTGGGGAAGCCTCACATGGGAAAGAAAGATGCCGACCTGAAGGTCGGCGCTACACCAGATAACTGCTAGAATCCTCGGTTTATTGAGGAGGGTGGGAAGAGCGTGTATCACGTGATCGAAGAGCGCGTGCGGGCGGCGATTGGCGCGCATATTGAAAAGACCTACGGGCTGGCGGCGAGCGTGGGCCTGGAGCGGCCGCCGAAGCTCGCGATGGGTGAGATGGCAACACCGGTGTGCTTTGAGCTGGCGAAGAAACTGAAGCGTGCGCCGAGGCTGATCGCGCAGGAGATTGCGGGCGCCATCGGGCCGATCGAGGGAGTGGCGCGCGTGGAAGTGGCCGGCGGGGGTTACCTGAACCTGTTTCTGGACCGTTCCGCATTTTTTCAATCGGTGGCGACGGCGGCGGGAGGAGAAGCGAGGGCAGCGGCGCCGGATGCGCCGAAAGTGATCGTCGAGCATACGAACATCAATCCGAACAAGGCGGCGCACATCGGACATCTGCGGAACGCGGCGCTGGGGGATTCGTTTGTGCGGCTGCTGCGTTATACCGGACGGCGGGTGGAAGTGCAGAACTACATTGACAACACGGGAGTGCAGGTGGCCGACGTGGTGGTGGGCTTCCAGTATTTGGAGAAGAAGAGCGCGGCGGAAGTGCTCGCGCTTGCGGCCGAGCCGCGATTCGACTTTCTGTGCTGGGACCTGTACTCACGCGTGACGCAATGGTTCGAGGAAGAACCGACCCGGTTGGATTACCGCGCTGATTCCCTGAAAACGATCGAAGCAGGGAAGGGAGCAGGGGCGGAAATCGCAGTGATCGTCGGCGAGGCAATTGTGCGCTGCCATCTACGGACGATGGAGCGTCTGGGAGTGGAGTACGACGTGCTGCCACGCGAGAGCGAAATCCTGCACCTGAAATTCTGGGAGCATGCGTTTGCGAAATTGAAAGAGAAAGGGGCGATTCAGCTCTCGACGGAGGGGAAAAATGCCGGGTGCTGGATCATGCCGCTGGGCGATTCGGGCGCCGCTACCGAAGAGGATCCGAATGCGGCAAAGATAATCGTGCGGTCGGACGGCACGGTGACGTATGTGGGGAAGGACATCGCCTACCAGCTCTGGAAATTCGGGCTGCTGGGGCTCGATTTCCGCTACGCGCGTTTTGCAAAGCGGCGCGATGGAGGCGACGTGTGGGCGAGCACGTCGGGCGCGGGAGAGGCGGACGCGCCGGAGTTTGGGCACGGCAGCGAGGTGTACAACGTCATTGACTCGCGGCAGGCGTATCTGCAGCACGTGGTCGTGGCGGGACTACGCGCACTGGGTCATGAGGAGCAGGCGAATCACTCAACGCATTTTTCGTACGAAATGGTTGCGCTCTCGCCGCGGGCGGCGCAGGAGATGGGGTATACGCTTTCGCCGGAAGAGGAGAAGCGCGCATACGTGGAGATGAGCGGGCGGCGCGGGCTGGGAGTGAAGGCGGACGATTTGATCGATGAGCTCGAAGAGGCGACCAGCGCGGAGGTGGCGGAACGGCATCCGGACCTCTCCGCAGAGGAGCAGGAAAAGATCGCGCACGCGATTGCGATTGGGGCACTGCGGTATTTTCTGCTGAAGTTCACGCGAAATTCGGTGATCAGTTTTGATTTTAAGGATGCGCTCAGCTTTGAGGGCGAGACGGGGCCTTACTGCCAGTACGCGGTGGTACGCGCACGGAATATCGTGCGAAAGGTGGTTGAACAGAGAAGCGGGGCAACGGAAGTCATGGCTTATCAGGCCACGGTGGAGTCGTGGCTAGGGGAGCCCGGCGGAGAGGACGTGTGGGAATTGGTGCTGCTCGCTGGGATGCTGGGAGCGAGCGTGCGAGGGGCAGTAGAGGCGCAGGAACCGGCAATTCTCGCGAAGTACGCGTTCCAGATGGCGCAGGCGTTCAATCTTTTCTACCACAAACATCACATCCTGTCGGAAGAGAACGCGGCCAAGAAGGCTTTCCTGCTGATGCTCGTGCAAGCCGTGGAGAAGCAACTGGTGACGGCGCTGGAACTGCTGGGCATTGAGGCGCCGGAGCGGATGTAGGTCCCGGCGAGGGAACTCCCTGAAAAAGTTCTTGACAAAGTCTCGGCGCTCATATATATGAGTCCCATATATGGATGACCCAGTCGCAAA
>DASPSB010000076.1:0-3370 GCA_035624135.1 Candidatus Acidiferrales bacterium
AGCCCTTCCCGCTCCTCGAACGTAGTCGCGAGCACCAGCGTCTCCCCATCCTCCTTCAATCTCGCCATTAAATTTCCCCGCACCTTGAACGCAGCCGTCCCATACGACTTGGCATCTTCCACGCCGTCCATTTTCAATGCCATCTTCCTCACCTGCTCAAACGTCACCGCCCCTCCTCCATCCTCTTTGTCGCGCTTCTCCTCTTTGTCCTCCTGCTAGCCACTAACGACTCCCGAAGCTTCGGGACCACTAGCCACTGCACTCGCGGCACACCATCCCCTCCGGCATTTACAATCGTGTATTTTCCTGCGGCCCGCCTAGAAGGGAATATCCTCGTCCGAAACGTCCGCCCCTGCTCCCATTTCTTCCGCACCGCCGGGCGCGGCTGCCGGCGCCTCCATCTCATCTGCAGCTCCGCCCATGCTCGGGGCTCCGCCGTCGCCACGCCCGCCCAGCATCTGAAACCGGTTGCACACGATTTCAAAACTCGTCCGTTTATTCTGGTCCCGGTCCGTATACTCTCGCGACTGAATTCGCCCTTCGAGGTAAATCAGCGACCCTTTTTTCAAATATTTTTGCGCAATCTCCGCTTGCTTTCCCCACACCACGATCTTGTGCCACTCCGTTCGCTTTTGCCTTTCTCCCGCCCTGTCCCGGTACGTTTCATCCGTCGCCATACTAAAATTCGCCACGGCCTGCCCCGCCGATGTGTATCGCGTCTCCGGGTCCCGTCCCAGCCGTCCCACCAGTATCACTTTATTTACTGACATCCCAGTCTTCCTCCGCCGCAAAACCTACCACGCCCCCGCCCCTTGTCCAAGCGTTTCCGTTTCCTCAGCCTGCAGTTACCGGCCGCCCGTCGCGATCTCATGCAGCTTCGCGTTCGCCTTCCTCGCCTCATCCGTTCCCGGATGCCGCCGCGCCACTTCCCGCAGCTCACGGATCGCCGCGGCCTGCTGTCCCATCTCCAGCAGAGCCAATCCCTTCTTCAGCCGGGACGCCGCAAGCTTGAAGCTCTTCGGGTAATCCAGCAGCACGTGGTCGTACGCCGACACCGCATCCTGGTAATTCCCCTGAGCAAAGCTGATTTCCCCCTCGTAGAATTCCGCGTTCCCAGCCAGGTCCGTGTCCGGATAGTATTTCAGATAGTCCGCGAACTCCTGCCTCGCCAGATCGTACTTCCCGGTGTCGAAATCCCTTCGCCCCGAGGCGTACAGCACGTCCGCCGAAGGCGGCGGCCCCGGCTGCACGGAAGGAACCGGAATGGCGCTCTGTCCCGCCGGAATCGGAGCGCTGGCCGCCGAGCCCTGCGGGCCCGAAGGCCCCGGCTGCTGCGGCGCGCCTCCTCCCAGCTTCGCATCGATGCTCTGCAGCGTGCCCTGCGTGTCCGCCATCTGCTGGTTAATTTTCCCGAGCCGCGATTTCAACTCGTCCATGTTGTCCACCATGGCCTGGAGCTGGGTCCCCATCGCGTCGAGGCGGGAGCTCGTTGTCGCCTGCACCTGCTGCACCGTCTGGCCCAGCGCGCCCATGTTCGTGCTCAGTTTGTTCACGTTGTCCAGCGACTGTTCCAGCAGCGTTTTCAGCACCGCGTGCTTCTGCTCCACCGACGTGTTCAGGTTGTTCACCGATTCAATCAAGCGCGACACGTCGGTCTGAAGCTGGATCATGTCCCGGTTCGTCGCCTCCGCCGGTCGGGGCGCGTACATTTCTCCGAAGGCGAACCCCGCCGCCAGCGCGATCAGCACCAGATACACTTTTTCGTTTCGCATCGCAGTCCTCCGCAATTCGATAGGCATTACCACCTGCCCCGGCCGGGCACTGAGGCCCTTCCACATTCTCCGCGGCTAGAATGACGCTAGAGTCCGTACGGCTTTGCGATTTTCGAGTTCCGATTATCGAATTCCGCCTTTTTCGTCCCGCACCTGCTACCTCGCCGATACAAAGTGGCCCCGCCGGTTCTGCTGCCAGCATGCCTCGTCGTGCTCCGTGCAGAACGGCCGTTCCTTTCCGTAGCTCACCGTATTCATGCGGTCCTTATTGATCCCCAGCGACTCCAGAAATTTCTTGGTCGCCTCGGCCCGTTCCGCTCCCAGCGCCAGGTTGTATTCCAGCGAGCCTCGTTCGTCGCAATGCCCTTCAATGTTCACTTTGGCTTCCGGATACCGCCGCAGGAATTCCGCTGTCCTGGCCAGCGCGTCCCGCGCGTCCGGTCGGATATCGTATTTGTCGTAATCGAAAAAGGCGTCCCTCACGTTTTGACGGAACAATTCGTCGAACGGCAGCGGCGGCGCCGATACTTCCGCGGGATGCGAGCCCGGGCTCACCGTAATGCGCACGCTCGTTGCCGCGTCTCCTCCCGGCCCGCTCGCCGTGATCGAATACGTTGTGGAGGCTTCCGGCGTCACGCTCTTGGTTCCCTCCGGCGCCACCGACTCTCCCCCCAGTACGACTTTCGTCGCGTTCGTGGACGACCACGTGAGCTGCGACGACTGCCCCTGGTCGATGAATGTCGGCGAAGCCTGCAGCGTCACCGTTGGCCGCGGCGGCGGCGGCGCCGGAGCCGCCGGTGCGGGATTCGACGCTGCCGGTGGGTTATGACTACACCCGGCAAACGTCATCAGGACCGCTGTCGCGAACACTGCCATCACCAATCGTGCTCCGCTCTGCCCTCGCATCTCGATTACCTCCTCAGTAAGAGCTGGTTTACCGCGATAAATCTGAATTCCCGCAGGCGTCTTTTCCCGGCACAGTATATCTCGACATCCACTCGGGATGCGGGCGCGCATACAGGCGAACCCGCCTTACCTCGGCTCTCTACATCTTCATCTTCTTCTCTACTCTCCGACTCACCAGTCGCCACTAGCCACTGCCTTATTTCGGCGACCAATTCGGCGATTCGTTCTGTCCTTCCGTCGTCAACTGGCGCACCTCTGTCCCGTCCGCCAGCATGGTCCAAATCTGGCTTTTCCCCGTTCGCGTCGACTGAAACACTAGGTGCCGCCCGTCCGGAGCCCACGACGGCTTCTCATTTCTTCCCGAGTCCCGCGTAAGCTGCACCAGTTGGTGCGTCGCGATGTCCATCGCATAAATATCGAAGTTACCCTCCGGCCGCCGCCAGCAGAACGCCACCAACTGTCCGTTCGGCGACCAGTCCGGGTCCACCACATATCCCATGTCCGGCAGATCGATTTTTTCCGAATTCGTTCCGTCCGCGTTGATCATATAGAGCTGTGGCAGGCCGCCCCGCCCGCTCACAAACACCATCTGTTGTCCCGTCTTTCGGTTCCACACCGGTTGCGTGTCCGGCCCGCCAGAGACCGTGTTGCGCTTCAGGCTTCCTCCTGACGTCGAGTCCGCCGTGTAGATG
>DASPSB010000080.1:0-5518 GCA_035624135.1 Candidatus Acidiferrales bacterium
ACGAACGCCACCAGCCGCCGCGAAACTCCCAACTCCTCCATCGCCTCCATTGCGCGCGGCATCGCTGCTTCCGAACTGCTCGTGCCAAACGCGATGGCCACCGGTTCTGCGATGGCGCTCAGAAATCGCCGCAGCGGCACGCGCGCCACGAGCGCAATCGGCAGCAGTACCCCGCCCAAAAACACCGCCAGTGCGCCATAGAGCGTTCCGATCAGACGCGCGAAATCGCCGAGCACACCGAGTCCCACGTGTCCTACGGTGTAGGCGATGGCTCCGCCCACTCCGATGGGCGCGAAGTACATCACGATGCGCGTGAATTGAAACATCGTATCCGCCAGGCCCTCGCAAAACCGCAGCACCGGCTCCCGGCGGCCCTCGCGCACGCGCGCCAATCCGATGGCGAAAAATACGCTGAACACCACCACCTGCAGCACCTGGTTCTCCGTCACGGACTTCGCAATGTTTTCCGGAAACGCGTGAACGAGGAAGTCAGCACCGGTCATCTGCTCGATGTGCCCCTGCTGCGCCTCTTCCGCGGGCGGGATTTTCACCCCCGTGCCTGCGCCAGTGATGTTAATGGCCGCGAGTCCAATCAACAGGCCCAGTGTCGTCACCACCTCGAAGTACACGATGGCCTTCAGACCCATGCGACCCACCTGCTTCAAGTCTGGATGGCCGGCGATGCCCACAACCAGCGTCGCAAAGATGAGTGGCGCCACAATGGCCCGGATCAACCGAAGGAAAATCACGCCCGCCAATCGCAGGCTTGTCGCCTGCGCCGGAAACCACGCCCCCAGCAACACTCCCGCCATCATCGCCACCAGGATCCACACGGAAAGGGACTGCCGACGCCAGGCAAACACGGCCAGCACCCCTAGCCCCGCCGCCTGCGCAATTCCTGAGGGGGTGTGCGCCCCCATCAGCCAGAGCGCCGCGGCCAGCAGATAGCAGGCTGCCGCGCCTAGAAACAGCCGGAATGCACCGCTCGAGACATGGTTCGGAACAGGAGAGGAGTTTGAGGGATTCACGGCTGCTGAACGTTACGCACGGAGCGCACGGAAGTCAAACTCGGAAGTGAAGCGGTTCCACTTCGGCACCCGCAATCCCAAAATGGTCGCGCTGACCGCCTCGCTGCGCTTTCAACCTCTTTGCCGCTGCCGGAAGCTATTGAAAATGCATACTGTCCATTCGCCTTGATTGGCCATTGATTTGCCACGACCTCCGCGGGGTGCTCGTCACTACGGGTTGCAAAAAGTGGAAGTGGGAGGGAAGGGGCCCACTTTCTCTTTGAGCCGCTCGTACCAACCAGCCTCTGAGAGGGAAGCTAGGACGGATGACCCCAGGATTCGGTTCGCAAGAGCCGAGTCGGCCACCGAGCACTCCTCAGGGGCTCCTGTGCCCAAGCAGGAGCCCCATTCTCTCTTGCCGGCTTTCCTCTGCAGGACATTTGCGCCTGAAGACCAAAGCCTTCGAGCCCCTAGAACTCCTCAATTCCCTTCGGCCCCACTCGCTCACTCCGTAAAGCGCGATTTCACGGCAATTTTCTCCGAGCGAAGCACATGCTCCACCTGCGTCTCACGCAGCCGCGAGGCATCGTATTCGAAGCTCAGATGCAGTTTTTGCTCGTCGAATCGGAAGCGTCGCAGTCCGTAGGTGTTAGCAAACTCACTTAGCCGGCGCAGTTGCTCCGTCTTCAGCGGTGACTCGAGTTCGTAGGTAACTTCAACCAGTGTCATGCGCCGAAGAGTATCACAGTGTATTCGCTCGATTCGTATTTACAGCGCGATTCGGCGAAGCCGCAGCGCGTTCCAGATCACGGAAACGGAACTGAAGCTCATCGCCGCCGCCGCTAGCATCGGGCTCAGCAGCACGCCAAGAAACGGATAGAGCAGTCCCGCGGCCACCGGTACCCCGATCGAGTTATACACAAAGGCGAAAAACAGATTTTGCCGGATATTCCGCATCGTTGCGCGGCTCAGCATGCGCGCCCGCGCGATTGCACGCAAATCGCCCCGCACCAGCGTCACATCCGCGCTCTCCATCGCCACGTCGGTTCCTGTCCCCATGGCGATGCCTACCTGCGCCTGCGCCAGCGCGGGAGCGTCATTGATTCCGTCCCCTGCCATGGCCACGAACCGCCCTGCGGCTTGCAATTCTTTGATCGCGCCCGCCTTCGCTTCCGGCAGCACTTCCGCGATCACCTGATCGATCCCCAGCCGAGAGGCCACTGCCTGCGCCGTCGCCCGGTTGTCGCCGGTCAGCATCACGATGCGAACCCCGTCGGTATGCAATCGCCGGATTGCTTCCGGCGTCGAAGCTTTGATCGGGTCGGCAACTCCCAGCAAACCGGCAGGCTTCCCATCCACCACCACGAACATCACCGTCTGGCCTTCCGAGCGCAGCGCCTCTGCCCGTCGAGTCAGTGCGTCCGCCGATACGCTCATCTCTTCGAGCAGCGCGCGGTTGCCCAGCGCCACCGCCCGGCCATCCACGCACCCCTTCACGCCTCTTCCCGTCAGCGATTCGAATTCGCTCGCCTGCACTGGCGCCACGCTTCGCGATTCCGCTCCGGCCACAATCGCGGCGGCCAGCGGATGCTCGCTGCCGCGCTCCAGGCTCGCTGCCAGATGTAAAAGCTGATTTGCATTCAACGGCGCCACAGGCTCCGTCGCTGCCAGCGATGGTTTGCCCTCAGTGAGTGTCCCGGTTTTATCCACAACCAGCGTGTCCACTTCGCGCAGTTGCTCGATCGCTTCCGCGTTCTTGAACAGCACGCCCAGCATCGCGCCTCTGCCCGTTGCCACCATGACGGACATCGGCGTTGCCAGTCCCAGCGCGCACGGACAGGCAATGATCAGCACTGCCACCGCGTTCACCAGCGCGTGCGCCAGCCGCGGCTCCGGACCGTATAGCCACCACAGCACGAACGTAATCGCAGCGATGGCCAGCACTGCCGGAACGAAGTAGCTGGCCACTCTGTCCGCCAGACGCTGCACGGGCGCCCGGCTGCGCTGCGCCTCGCTCACCATGCGCACGATTTGCGCCAGCAGGGTTTGCGCCCCCACTCGTTCCGCGCGCATCAGGAAGCTGCCCGTGCCGTTGATCGTCCCTCCAGTGACCCGCGCGCCCGCAGCTTTTTCCGCCGGGAGCGGCTCGCCCGTCAGCATCGACTCGTCCACTGTGCTGCGGCCGTCCAGCACCAAGCCGTCCACCGGCACGCGTTCTCCCGGCCGCACGCGAAGCACGTTGCCGGGATGCACCTCGGCCAGGGCCACGTCCGATTCAGTGCCGTCAAGACCCACTCGCCGCGCCGTCTTGGGCGCAAGACGAAGCAGCGCACGAATCGCCTCTCCCGTACGCCCGCGCGCCCGCAGTTCCAGCATCTGCCCCAGCAGCACCAGCGTCGTGATTACCGCGGCTGCCTCGAAATAAACCGGCACTCCGCCATGCTCGTCCCGCATCGACCCAGGAAAAGCGCTTGGCGCGAGCGCCGCCACCAGGCTGTAGAGATACGCCACGCTCACGCCCAACCCGATCAGCGTGAACATGTTGAGGCTGCGATGCTTCAGCGACCGCCAGGCCCGGACAAAGAACGGCCAGCCTCCCCACAACACCACCGGCGAAGCCAGCAACAGCTCGAACCAACTCCGCAAGCGCGACGCTGCCCAGGCTTCGAACACGTTGCCGGGAAGATTCATGCTCATCGCCGATAGCAGCACGGGAATCGTAAGCGCCGCTGAAGCCCACAGTCGCCATGTCATGACGGCGAGTTCGGCATTTTGCTCAGGCTCGGCCGCCGCTTCCGGCGATTGGACCACCGGTTCAAGAGCCATCCCGCATTTCGGACAAGGCACGTCGCGCGATTCGACAATTTCAGGATGCATCGGGCACGTGAATGTCATTGCGGCGCGAGTTGCGTCAGGCGGGCACGCGGCAGACGCTGCAGCGGTCACGTGCGTCGGTTGATTGGCAATCGGAGCCGCAGAGATCCCCATCAATCCCACGGCAGAACTGGGGCCGCGCCCTGGCCGCAAGTACGATTCCGGATGCGCTTGGAATTTTTCCAGGCAGTGACTGCAACAGAAGTAGTAGGTCTCACCTTGGTGCGTCCACGACCCGCCATTTCGTTCCGCGCTCACCTGCATTCCGCACACAGGATCCCGCAACGTTTCGGAAGCAAGGCCAGGTTTGGGGTCCTGCGTCATCCTCGTTTAGATTCCATGAGTCATTGCTCGGTTCATCCTGCTCGGGCTTCGCACAAGCTCCACCGACGCTCTCAGTGCCGCGGCCCAGGCTTGGCCCTCTCTCCGGCCCATTACGATGGAAGCAAGCCTGCGCCTCTCCCCGCACTATAATCCCTGGCGAGATGGTCGAGCGAATCGAACGCCTGGTAGCCTGGCTCTTCGGGCCCGGCCCCCGGGCGCACTACGGCAAATTGTGGCCGCGCTGGCTGTTTCTGCGCGCGCTCGGCGCCATCTATTTCTCCGCCTTCTTTTCTCTGCTCTTTCAAGTGCAAGGCCTGATCGGACCGCGTGGCATTTTGCCCGCCGGCGAGTATCTCCATCTCGTCGGCCAGCACTACGGCTCAGAAGCCCACTGGCTCCTCCCTACACTGCTCTGGTGGTCGGCTTCCACGAGGATGCTCGACGCGCTCTGCTGGACCGGAATTGCCGCGTCGCTTTTGGTTTTCTTCAACGTCTGGCCGCGCCTGTCGCTCGCGGCCTGCTGGTTGGTTTTTCTTTCCTTCATCAACGGATTGCAGGATTTTGCCGCCTACCAGTCCGACGGCATGCTGCTCGAAGCCGGATTCATCGCGCTATTTTTTGCGCCGGGTGGTTTTCGTCCAGGCCTGGGCGCAGCGCACCCGCCCTCCCGCGCCAGCACCTTCCTGCTCCTCTGGGAATGGTTCCGCATCTACTTCGAATCCGGCCTGGGCAAAATCGCTTCGGGCGATCCCACTTGGCGCAACCTCACCGCCATGGACGAGTATTACCAAAACGGCCCGCTGCCCACCTGGCTCGGCTGGTACGCGCAGCATCTTCCGCAGCGCTTTCACGCCGCCAGCGCCGGACTCACGCTCCTCGTGGAACTCTTTCTGATCCTGATGTTTTTCCTTCCCCGTAACTTCCGTATCGTGCTGTTCTTCATCGTCACCCCGTTTGAAATCGCCATCATTACCACGGCCAACTACTGCTTTCTCAATTACCTTGTACTCTGGCTCGGCGTCCTGCTGCTCGACGACGAGTTTTTGACCCGCATCTGGCCCTGCGCTCGCCATCGCCGTCAGGCGGAACTGGCCCAAGCCGCGGAAGCCGCATCGACTGGCTCAGCGACCGAGGCTCGTTGGCCCGGCCTCCACACTGCCTCGCGCCTCTCCCGGCTGGCTCTTCCTGCCCTCTGTCTCACTTGGCTCTTCTATGGCACCGTTTTCTGGCTCCTCGCGCCACTTTCCATGGTCCTGCATGTGCCCATCCTCGAATTGCCCGCAGGGCCGGTGCGCCTGATTCAGACGCTTTCC
>DASPSB010000072.1:0-14426 GCA_035624135.1 Candidatus Acidiferrales bacterium
ATCGAGCGCCGCTTCCTGCGCGTGGTGGACGGTTTCGAAGGCGCGGCGGTGTTTTTCCGCAGGCGCCCCGAGCACGCTCATGCGCGTCACGTCGGAAGCGTAGCCTTCCACCGAGGTCCCGCCGTCGATCAGTATCACGTCGCCTTCGCGAAGTTTCTGCGGCGTGGTGGTGCCGTGCGGTTGCGCGGCCCAACGGCCAAACAGGACAAGCGCGCCGCCCTCGAGTCCCATTTTTCCGAAGCCGCCGCGAATCAGGCCATTCACTTCGCGTTCGGTCATGCCCTCTTCGATCGATGCGAAAACCGCGCGGTAGCAATCCACGGTGGCGGAGCAAGCCGCACGCATCAAGTCCAGCTCGGCGGCTGATTTTTGCGCGCGACAGCCGATCGTGACGGGGTTCGCGGAGGCGTGTTCCAATCCCGGGCCTGCTTTGCGCAAGCCGTCGTAAAAAAAGAACGGCACGCGCTCCTCGATGGCGATGCGTCCCGTACGCACGCCGCGGTCCGCCAGCCCGGCGACCACCAACGCATAGGGATTTTCATCCTCCTCCCACGTGCGGATTTCGGCGGGCGGTTTGGCCAGCTCCCGCAGCCGCTCCGCTTCGAACGCGGGACAAACGAACAACGGATCGCCTTTGCGGGGCAACACAAACGCCATCAGCCGTTCGCTCAGTCCCCAGCGAAAACCGGTGAAATAATAGAGCCCGCTGCCGGAAGTGACGTAGAGCGCGTCAAAGGCGGGCTCCGCGGACGCCATCAGCGCCTGCGCATGGGCGCGCCGCGCGGCAAACTCCTCCGCGGTGATGGGATGGACGCGATCGCCCAGCGGTTTGAGCGCGTCAAACGCCTTCGGCAGAGGCCGGGCGGCCTGCGGCGCCGCCTCGAGCCCGAATGTACCCGCCGTGCCCGCCGCGGCGGCTCCCAGCAGGCTGGCTCCCATCCATCTCCTGCGCGAAATTCGCATGCGAAATCCCCCCGCAAAGCCGCTGGTGGTTGTACTGAGGCGGGAGGGGGAAGTCAAGGAAGGATCACATCTGCGAAAGTTTTTTCACATCGGGAAGCCGGGCAAAAAATTTTCTGCAACTTTTACGGAGAGGCGGGGTTTCCAGAATCGGGGCCGGTCGGAAGGCCCGATACTCTCGCAGCCAACCCGCGCCCAGGGTGCGGCAGCCCGTTTCGCTGAAGCGGAACGGCGGGGAAGGAAGAAATGAAACGGATGCGTTACTTTTTCGCGGCTATTGGTGTGCTCGCACTCGGTGCAGGACTCATTGCGTGCGGGAGTAACAGCACGGGTTCCGGTTCCAACGCGAACCCGAATCCGCAGACGGCCAACGGCCCAATTGCGATTTACGGACAGGACGCGCCGCTGGCCAGCGTGATCACCTTTCAGCTCACGCTGATGAGTGTGACCGCCTCGGACGGCGTAAACACGACGACGCTGCTTTCCGAGCCGCAGACCATCGATTTCGCACGGCTCACGGGACTGCGCACGCTGCTGGACCTGAACTCGGCGCCTACCGGCTCGTACACCAGCGTGACGCTGATGCTGGCGAGCCCGGTGATCGGCTACATCAACACATCCACGAACCCGCCGTCGGTGACGATGCTGGACGGCACATTGACGACCTCGAGCGTCACCGTGCTGATGAATCCGCCGCTGACGATCACCAGCTCGGATTTGAACGGGCTGCGCCTCGACTTCGACATGCGCCAATCCCTTCAGTTGGACCTGAATGGCCAGATCACCGGCACGGTGGTGCCAACCTTCGACCTTCTCCAGGTGAATCCCGCGAATGCCGAGGCGGAGATTGACGACCTGCGCGGCGGCGTCGTAACGGTGAACGCGGCGAACCAGTCGTTTGTGATGCAGATCGCCAACGGCAAGCAGATTACCGTGCAGGAGAGCCCGTCGACCGTGACCGACTCCGGCGACAGCCTCGCCAACTTCACTTCGAACACGATCGTAGAAGTGTCCGGCCTGTTGAACCGCACGACGATGAACCTTGACGCCGACGAGGTGTGCGTGCTGACGCAGGACCACTTTATCGCCGACGGTCTCATCACAAACGTCTCGGCGCCGACGGCCTCCGACACTGATATCAACCTGTTCGTTCGCGAGGCCCTGCCGGCGAACCCCGCGTTTATGCCCGATACAATCGATCCCTTCGATCTGCCGAGCAATGCGAACTACCTGATCTACAGGCTGAACCTGCCCATCACGCAGCTCCTGTTCAACAGCGGAAACCTGATCGTGGGGCAGAACATCACGCTGGGCGGCCCGGTGAACAATTCGTCCTTGACGGTGAAGCGCGTGGTGCTGCACCGCCAGGGCGCCTGGGGTTCGTGGATTCCCGGCACGACCATGGTGCAGAACGGCAACGCCGGCAGCTTCCAGATCAACGAGCAGGGAGTGCTCGGAGTGCTCCTGAACAATGCAGCGCTGACGGTTCTGACTTCGAACAACACCGAGTTCGACGGGCTGAGCGGGCTCAGCGCGCTTACCGGCAGCCAGGGAATTCCACTCAATATCGTGGGATTGCTGCTGCAGGATCCGGCGACGGGCGGCCCGGTGCTGGTTGCCTATCGCGTCTCGACTCCGTAACTGTTTGATTTTTTTCCTGCATGCCCCCACGCACGCGCGGCGCCGTTCCTCAGAGCGGCGCCGCGCGTGTTTTGAGCGCTCCTGCCGCGCGGCAGTCACGGACCTCTTCTACCTTTCTATGTTTCTGGATAGCCCGCAGGTGGAGCGAAGAACTATTCGGAGCGGGAGGCGACGACGTAGCCCTGCTCGACTTTTATTTCCACCTGGTAGGGCGGGCGCATTCCCGGCCCGGCCGCGATTCGGCCGCGAACCCACGTACCGTTGGCGCTGCCCAACGCCAGGGGGTCATAGACCACCTGGGTGCATGAATCCACGACCATGGGATGAGAGGCCGCAAAGCTGTATTGCGAGCGAATCTTGGAGAGATCGGTCTCCAGCTCGAGATCGCAGCGCCCGTAGGGCGCAACCGAAAGCAGGCCCCAGTATCCCGGCGCGGAGGGCAGGCGGATCACCAACGCGTTGGCGAGATCACCCGTGGCCCGGCGAAATCTGAACTTTACGACAGTCCAGGGCATGGCCATTTCTTCGACGGGAGCGACCGGCCCGGGCCCTTCTGGTAGCTGAACCGAAGATTGCGCGGTGGCCGAGCCCGCCGAACCTGCCGCGGGCTCCGGAGCCGCAATCACAACGGGAGCGGGAGGCGGCGCCGGCTTCATCTCATGCCAGGCAAGCGCGGCGCCGGCGAGAAGGATGAGCGCGCCGATTCCCGCGCCGCCCATCACAGTGGGAGATTGCCAGGCGGGCGGCGGTCCGGATGGCTTGGCCTTTTTTTCTTCCTTCTTTTTTTCCTCGGGCGGACGCTGAGGCACACCCGGGATGACAGGATTAGCGGGCTTGAACCGATCGGGTTTGTCTGCGGGGCCGGACATGCCTCCCTCAGTTTCCGTCCCTATTTCTTCCGCAGGTGAATCTCCGTTCCCCCTCGCTCCCAGCGGACCTCATCCATGAGCATGTTCATCAGGAAAATGCCGCGGCCGTGCTCGGCAAGGATGTTCTCGCCCACCAGCGGGCTCTGCACGCTGAGCGGATCGAAGCCGACGCCGGGGTCGCGCACGATAATTAGAATTTCGCCGGATTCCTCGCAGGCCACCGTGCATTCCACGCGCTTGCCGGGATCCGACTTGCAGCCATGGAGCACGGCGTTGGCCAGAGCTTCGCGCAGGGCCATCTCGATGTCGAAACCCTTGTCTCCCGCGCCGTCGTGTTCCTGAAGCAACTGCATCACCTGGTCGGTGAACAGGGAGATGGCGGTGGTATCCGCGGCAATGACCGCGCTCAAACGCCGGCTCAGGCGTTTGCCGTCGAATTCCTTGTATTCGTGCGAAGATTGCGTCACTTCTATGATCTCAACCGGCACAGGACATCCCTCAGCCCCGCGCAAGGCCTCCATCATAGGCAGATTGCCCGGCAGGGAACAATGGTACGAAGGTAATTCTTTGGACGAATTGGCTTGGCCGGGCCAGCATTCAGGAACGGAGACAACCTGGGCCCCGCGTCCGCGCTCTCAGGCGTTCCGGCCGCTGGCCGCGCGCCGGGAAGCAAATTCGCCCACCGCGATGTCCATGGCCCTGGTCTGGGCTTTCGCCGGCTCGATCACCAACTGGTGAAGGTATTCATGCACATTAGCCAGCGCGGTGATCAGCTCCATCGCGCCTTCGCGAAAATCTTCATTCGAGTCGCGCACCAGCGCCTTGAGCGCCATCTTGGCGTCCTCGAACATCCACTCGTACGCGCTGGGTTCCAGGGGGAGTTCCTTTTGCGCAGCTTCCACGGCGCGCCGCGCGCGCCCGTAGGTGCCATCCACAAAATGGTCCAGGCAGAAGCCGTCCTCGCGGAGGGCGAAGGGAACTTCCTGGTTGCATCCTTCCATTCGGCAGCGAGCTGGTTGGCGGTCCGTCATGGTCTCCTCCTTTGGAACCGCGTACAGGCTAGAGAAGGCACGAAGGGTGCCGCGAGGCGCCTTCTCTTATCCAACATAAAACAAAGAAGTTAGACGCTCTGGCGCTGGGTGGTACTAGAACCGGTGACCGAGGGATGGGTAGAAAGGTTACCGTCTGGGAAGTGGAAAGGTCTTAGTCGTGGCTCTCCAAGGGGAAAGAAATCGGCGCCAAGGTCAGCAGGGGACGAGCATTCTGGGAACGGAGAGGCGGGGAACAACGCAAGCGATGCGTGCTCTGCCCCGCCTCAATCGCGTGCTAACGGACGCAAATCGAACCGGAGGAGGTTCTGAGTTCGAGCAGCGGCGACGAATCACCCCCGGATGCGCCTATTGCCCGCTCTAAATGCTCCTGAACTGGGTGTCGCGCCCCGGATGACTTCCGGCTTGCCGACCATCCGGAAGCGATAGTACTGGTAGAGCCAACTTATCCGCGCCTGGCACAAACCTGGGGGCAGTGATAACCCCTAGCATGTGACTCACCGCGACGCGCGAGCCAAGGCTGTCGGCTGGGCATAGAGGCGCGCGAAGAGCTGCCATGCATGCTTCCAGTTCTTCTCTGTCTTCCAGAGTGAAAGGAAAGAGGGGAGGCTCGCTCAGTGTCGGCATGAAGAGCAGAGGGCCGACTACATGATCTTTACGGGGCCCAAGTCGTCTTTCATGGTCTGAAAGGCGGGCGTGTTTCTCTTCGTTCCGTCCCACTGACCTTCGGGATATTCGCGCATCAACTGCACGGTCAGGAAGCTTCCGCGCAACACGCTGGAATCGTGATTGGACCACAGCTTGCTCGTGGTTCGATTGCCGTAGCGATTTATCATGATGCGCGAAAGATTCGGCGCCTCCCTCGGGTCATAACCGTGTTCAATCACATTTTGCAGGCCCAGCCGGTCCGCTTGGTTTTCCAGCTCCCTCTGGTGCCCGTTAACCACCGACGCGATACCGAGCTGCGCCATGAAGATCCCCGCGTTTCCGATGAACGCGCCCGCTGCCACTCCCGCGATGGTGAGGGCGACACGCGAAGCTCGCGTCTCCTCGATTTCCCGCCGGTAATGCACTTGCAGCACGTGGGCCATCTCGTGGCTCAAGACAAAGGCGAGTTGCGCTTCATTCTCGAGCGCACCCAGCAAGCCCGTATTGATCAAAAGCGTTCCATCAGGCAGCGATGCAGCGTTGATTTCCGGGTCTTCTACCACAAAGAATCGGAATTCAATGGGCCGGCGCGTTCCGTTGGCGCCTTCCGGAATCAGGGAGTCACCCAAGTGCGAAACGTACTCTTGAACGCTGCGCTCCGCCAGGAGCTTCATCCGACCATGAACCTTATTGCCCTGGCGAAACTCCAGAACATCGATTCCCGTTTGCGCGTCCCGTCCTGGCACGACCTCCAGATTGTGCGGCATCTTGTAGTCGTCTGCGGGCGCGGGGGGGCCGAGATTGACCTCGTCGGCGTCAATTCTTCCGTCCTTGCGGCGTGTCCCCGAATACCTTACCTGATAACCGGCGAGAGCAGGGTTCTTCGGCGCCTCGGCCCCCTGGCTCTGCGCCGCCTTCTGCGCGTCCCACGCGCGCTTGGTGTGGACGTCAAGATTCAGCCAGTAGCCGTCCAGCTTCAACTCGCTTGCTTCGCCTGCCGCGATCTTGGCGGCGTCCGCCGGCTCTTCCTGCAGATACGCTGAGCCATGAATCTTCTTCTCGTCCTCACGCAAATCCACGGTAAGCTTTTCCGCAAAAAACTTGTGCTTGTCCAGCCATTGGCCTTCCGCCTCCACGAGCATTCCGGGAGAAAGCTCCTCCGCATGGAACGGATGCTCGCCCGCGCCGTCCTCGCTGACGACGCGGCTGGCGGAGGTAAGCTCGATTCTGTCGTCGAGAATCAGCACGGCGCCGGCGTCTGCCCGGCCGGTCAGGTAGCCCCGCAGTTTCATCCGTGTAGTGCCTGCTGCCTGCGGAACGAGAGACAGGCTGAGCCATACGGCCAGCAGTGCTCCACAGTGCAGGCCGCGCCACCGAAGACTTTTTACACTGGGCACGGTCACGATTTTCTTTCTACTCTTCACCATCCAGCCGAGAGAGTGTCCGTGAGTGTTTTCGCGGGAATGCAGAGGCGGGCGCGCCCCAGCGAGGCTCAGGGGACACATGCCTCACCCCTGCGAGCTCCTTGTCACGCAAGCCCTCTAGGCTGACGGCTTTGCTCCCTCTTTGAGTGCTTTCTTCATTTCCTTAACCATCTGATTCGCCGCCGTCTTGGCCATGACCTTCTCGTTCCACCTGGGGTCAACCTTCACGTGCACATGCAGGACGCACAAGTTTTGTTTGTCGCTGCGCCGGACCACGTCGGCATCCATCCTCAAGCTGCGCATACCCGCGCCAAATCCGATGAGGGCGGCCTTGGCCACGCTGCCTTTTTTGTACTCCGTAATCGTGCCGGTGATAACGAGCGACTGAGGCGCATCCGCATCGTCCACGGCTTCTCCCTCGCCGATGACTTCGGCCACAATCTTGGCTTTGGTCAGCTCGCTGCGCAGCTCGGCATAAAAATAATCCACAAAGGTGGGACTCAGCTCCACTCCCTCCGCCGTTGTGAAGTGTTTGGCCTCCGCCGTCTTGAATTGCGGCGACTCGTCCTCGGCCTTTGCCGGCGCGGCCAGAGCCAGCACTAAGGCAACGATCCCCACTGTCGCAACTCGCATGTTTCTCCTCCCTGAGCTTCGCTCGTTTCCGCTCTCCGAATCGACAACGTCAACTGGCTGACGGTTTCGACGCTTCCTCTTTCGCGGGCGCAGCCGCGGGGACGGCTACGGCCTGGTCCCACAGGGCAGCTACCGCTTCCTTCAGTTGCGTTCCGCGCAGAAAATTCCGCGTCGCGTCATGCAGCGCCTCTTCGATATCTTCCTGCACGTTTTTCTGAAGGTTTTTTTTTCGCACTGCTCCCTTGGCGATGGAAGTCCCCGCCGCTTTCACTTCCTGCGACTCTCCTGTTTTCGGGTTTTTCACGATGGTGGAGAATTCGACTTTGCCGAAAAAGTCCAGCCCCGAGCCCGCAGCCAGACCGAAATGAAAGAGATAGACGCGCAGCACCAGATCCGCCGAAGCCGCATCTGCTGCCATCAGGTTTGCCGCCTTTAACGATTGCTCGAGAGCTTCCCTAACAATGGCCGTGGGCTGTTTTTCCAGGAACACCCCGCCGCGTTCTTTCATCACAAGCATGGGCTGGGGATTGCCCGACCGGTCGATCACATCAGCGATCCAGAATTTCGGCGGATGCGCGAACTTTTGTGGGGGAACCGGGTCTCCGAGCTGAATGCTGATGGTGTTTTCCGGCTTGGGCTTGGGCTCGTCCGCGCTCGCCCGCGACCATGCCGCGCCTGCCAGTCCAGCGAGTCCGGCGACAAGCAAAATGGCGGTCGTTAGATGCAGGCTGCCCCGCTGGACCATGGCATATCTCCGACGCGCTGGGTGGCGTGGTGGTCGCGCCCAGATGGCGGACAAGATTTGCCTCGAAGCATAGGCGTCTGTCCCGTCTTTCGCAAGGAGTTTCCAGTGCGCCGGCCGGAGCGAAGATAAGCGGCAAGGGCAAGGCCGCCCAATAGGGCAGCGGAGGACAGGGTCAGCGGGGAACGAGCGTCCCGGGAAAGGCGAGGCGGGGGAACAACGCAAGCGATGCGTGCTCAGCCCCGCCTCAATCGCGTGCTAACGGACGTAAATCGAGCCGGAGGAGGTTCTCAGTTCGAGCAGCGGCCCGCCGGAGCCAGCCTTTCCATGGATATCGCGGCGGCTGAGCGTGCCTTGCACCAGGATTTCGCGATCGGTTTGAATCGTTCCGGAGCCGGAGTGCGCATCGAGCTCGAATCCCGCGCCCTTGGGCAATTCCACAGTCACGTTGCCGGAACCGGTGCGCAGGTGCCAGTCGCCCTGTTGCTCGCCGGCGGCTTCAATGTCGCCGCTGCCGGTCGAGCCGCGCACGGCGCCTTTGACGCCATGGACGCGAATGTTGCCGGAGCCGGAAGTGGCTTCGACTTCGCCCGGCCCGCTCATTTCCACGCGGACATTGCCGCTTCCGGAGGAGGCGTGCAGCGATCCTGCAACGCCTTCTGCGGTTACATTGCCGCTGCCCGCGCTCAGCCGCCCGCCGCCGCGCGCGTTGCGCAGAGTCACGTCGCCGGAACCGGCGGTGAGTTCAACGCGCGCTCCCGCGTCCTCGACACGAATATTTCCGGAACCCGAATGGCCTGAGATTTCGAGCTGCACGCCGGAAGCGGTGATATCGCCGGAGCCGGTGTGGGCCTCGAGGTTGGTCTGGCCAGGAACGCGAATGTCGTAGGAGATGCTGATGTTGTGGTAGAGGTCGTTATCGTGAGTGTGGCCGATGCGGATGGTGTTGCCGTCCTGCTCGATGGGCGGGTTCTGCTCGATCTGGCGGATGCGAGCTTCAGCGCCGGAGTCGCCGTCCCAGTCGCCGTGGCCGGCGCGGATTTCGGCGTGGATCACGACGCTCGCTGAATCGCCGCGGGTGACGTGGAGATTGCCGGAGCTGGTACGCACGTCCACGGATGCGGGTTCGGAAACTTTGAGCGTGCGGTCGAACGAGCCGCGCGAGTCGCTGGGCACGGCCCATGCTGCGGCCGCGAAAGCGGTTGCGAGCGCTGCCGCGAGAATGCCTTTTGTACGGATAGAAGTTGTCGCGTTCATGAAGACTCTCCCCCCTGGCCAGCTAGGAATACGCATCCGGCGGGGAATGGGTTCCACCCACCGGCTTGAGGGCTTGGACGGCCCAAATTGTGTGCGGTGAGCGAAGCGCCAGGAGGCTCCAGGAGGGCTCGGAAGGCGGGGGAAGGGCCTGAGGGGCGGGGCGGGGAAGATCGTCGAAATTAGACCCTGTGCGCCGGGCGCACAGGGCACTCTAGCGAGGGGTGGTAGGGCGGTTTTGGGTGGTTGGGTGAGCGGGACGGGTTTTCTGGGCCGGGGAACGGGCCGCAGGGCGTCAAAGATGCCTCTCGGGGAGGGGCGAACTGGCCCACCGTCTTCCGGGAATTGCCGGGAAGAGCGAACAGGCTGAAAGCCTGTTCAACAGCAGGTCAGGCGGCGGTGGCTCCGTGGCACTTTTTGTATTTCTTGCCGGAGCCGCAGGGGCAGGGATCGTTGCGGCCGACCTTGGCGCCGGAGCGAATGGGCTTGGGCGCTTCCTGCTTGGCGGGGCCGGTAGAGAACTGAATCTGGGCCTGCTGGCGGCGGTGGCGCTCCTCGATTTCGCGGGCTTCCTGTTCGGGTTTGGCGGGCTGCATCAGGAAGAGGAAGCGAACGGAATCGGAGTCGATGCGCTCCATCATGTCTTCAAAGAGGTTGAAACCTTCTTTCTTGAACTCGACAAGAGGATCCTTCTGCCCGTAGCCGCGAAGGCCGATGCCTTCCTTGAGGTGATCGAGAGAGAGCAGGTGGTCCTTCCACTGCGCGTCCACGATATCGAGAATGATGCGGCGCTCGAGCAGGCGCATCATCTCCAGGCCGAAGAGCTTTTCCTTTTCCTCGTAGCGCTTCGTGACGCGGTCGACGAGGGCGTTGGCAAGGTCGTCGTGCGAGACAGCCTTGAAATCGAAGCCGGCGGTCTTGGCGTCGATGCCGAACTGATTGAGCACCTCGGCGCCGAACTGGGAGAGGTTCCATAGCTGCGGGTTCTGGTCGCGCGGGCAGTAGGTATCGACGAGCTGGAGCGCGATATCTTCCGCGATTTCCATCACGTAGTCGCGCTGGTCTTTTCCCTCGAGGATTTCGCGGCGGATGGCATAGATGGTCTCGCGCTGCTTGTTCATCACATCGTCGTATTCGAGCAGGTGCTTGCGCATGTCGAAGTGCTGCGCTTCGCGGGCCTGCTGGGCGCCCTCGATCTTGTTCGAGATCATTTTCGACTCGATGGGGATGCCCTCGGTCATGCCCAGGCGGTACATGAGGCCCTGGATGCGGTCGCCGCCGAACAGCCGCAGCAGCTCGTCTTCGAGCGAGAGGAAAAAGCGCGAGGAGCCGGGGTCGCCCTGGCGTCCGGCGCGTCCGCGGAGCTGATTGTCGATGCGACGCGCCTCGTGGCGTTCGGTGCCGAGAACGTGCAGGCCGCCGAGCGCGACAACTTCGTCGTGCTCCTGCCGGCACTCGTCGGCGAATTTCCGGTAGATAGGCTTCCAGGTTTCCTCCGGCACCTGGTAAATGCGTCCTTCGTACTGGAAGAGCACCATGGCGCCGCCGGGCTGGGCCTCGGCGGAGACGAGAGCGCTGGCGGCGCCGTAGGGCATGGCGAATTTTTCGCGCAGGCAGAATTCGCGCGTCAGGGCTTCCGGATTGCCGCCCAGAAGAATGTCGGTGCCGCGGCCGGCCATGTTGGTGGAGACGGTGACGGCGCCCTTGCGGCCGGCCTGGGCGATGATCTGGGCTTCGCGTTCGTGCTGCTTGGCGTTGAGCACCTGATGGGGAACGCCGGCGCGCTTGAGGAGTTCGCTGATCTTTTCCGATTTTTCGATCGAGACGGTGCCGACGAGGATGGGCTGGCCGCGCTCGTGGATCTGCTTGATGCCGAAATCGTGGCTGTTGTCTTCCTGGAGGATTCCGGTGACCACGGCCTCGAATTTCTCGCGGTCGGTGCGGTAGACGACGTCGGGATGCTCGTGACGGAGCAGAGTGCGATTGGTGGGAATGACGACCACGTCGAGGTTGTAGATCTTCTGGAATTCGGCGGCTTCCGTTTCCGCGGTGCCGGTCATTCCCGCAAGCTTTTTGTACATGCGGAAATAATTCTGGAAAGTGACGGTGGCGAGGGTCTGGTTTTCGCGTTCGATCTTGACGCCTTCTTTGGCCTCGACGGCCTGGTGCAGGCCGTCGGACCAGCGGCGCCCGGGCATCTGGCGGCCGGTGAATTCGTCCACGATGACCACTACGCCGTCTTTGACCACGTATTCGACGTCGCGATGATAGAGGTGATGCGCGCGCAGGCCCTGCTCGACGGCATGGAGGGTGTCGATGTGCGCGAGGTCGAACAGATTGTGGACGCCCAGCAGGCGCTCGCCTTTGCTCACGCCTTCTTCGGTGAGCGTGACGGCGTGGTGCTTTTCGTCGACGGTGAAGTCAATGTCTTTGATGAGCTTGGGAATGAGCTTGTCGATGCGGTAGTACTTGTCGGTGGATTCTTCGGCGGGGCCGGAAATGATGAGCGGGGTGCGCGCCTCGTCGATGAGGATGGAGTCCACCTCGTCCACGATGGCGTACTGGTGGCCGCGCTGGACGCAGTCGTGGATGTCGTACTTCATGTTGTCGCGCAGATAGTCGAAGCCGAATTCGTTGTTGGTGCCGTAGGTGACGTCGGCGCGGTAGGAGAGTTCGCGGTCGCCGTCGGCGAGGTCGCTGACGATGACGCCGACTTGCAGGCCGAGGGCGTGATAGAGCGGGGCCATCCACTCGGCGTCGCGGCGGGCCAGATAATCGTTGACGGTGATGATGTGCACGCCGCGGCCGGCGAGCGAATTGAGGACGGCGGGAAGCGTAGCGACGAGAGTTTTTCCTTCGCCGGTCTTCATTTCCGCGATTTTTCCCTCGTGCAGAACCATGCCGCCGATAAGCTGAACGTCGAAGTGACGCAGGCCGAGTTTGCGGCGGCCGGCCTCGCGAACGAGCGCGAAGACGGGGACGAGGACCTGGTCGAGAGCGGCGCCGAGTCTGTCTTTGTAGTCGGCGGCGCTGGGGTCGGCGTCTTTGAGGGCTTCCTGCACTTGCTGGCGGAGGGCGGCAATGCGCTCCTTCAACTGCTCGTCGGAAAGCGACTGCATTTCCGGCTCGAGGGCATTGATTTCGGCGACGCGTGGCTGGAGACGCTTGATGTCGCGTTCGTGCTTGGTGCCGATGAAGCGCGCGACAACGCGGTCGATAATCTGGTCAACCTGCATGGGTTCGTTCGAGCCTCTGCGGCCGGAAAAGGCGAGGGTTCATCGCCCGCCTGCGGGGGGCACAATCCGACGTTGCATGCCGCAGATAATTGTAGCGTCTTTTCTCGGCGGGGCGCAAAGGCGCGACAGCGCAGTAGAAAGCCTGCCTGCGGCAGGCGGGCCTTCGCCGCTGGCTTGCCGAATGTGCGCGTGGCCTCTACACTAAACGATGCAGCCTGCCTGCGGCAGGCAAGCCTGCCTATGGCAGGCAGGCGCAGCTTACCTCCGGCTCCGCCAGAAAATCAGAGAAGGGAAGTGCCCAATGGCTGCAACGCCTACGCGCGACCAAATCATTGAAGCCCTGCGCGGCGTGATGGACGCCCAGACGCGGCGGGACATCGTCTCGCTCGGCTGGGTGGCCGGAGTGAACGCGAATGAGGGCGCGATTTCGGTGAAACTGGCGCTCGCGGCGCCGGGATTTTCGCAGCGGGAAGACGTGATCCGGCGTTCGCGCGAAACGCTGGAGAAACTGCCGGGGGTGCGCACGGTGGTGATCGAAGTGAGCACGCCGCCGCCACAGGCCGCGCCGGTGCCGCGGCCCATGTCGGATAAACCGCCGATTGAGGGCGTGAAAAATCTGGTGGCCGTGGCGAGCGGAAAAGGCGGCGTGGGAAAAACAACGACGGCGGTGAATCTGGCGCTGGCGCTGACGCGGCTGGGAGCATCGGTGGGCCTGCTGGACGCGGATATTTACGGGCCCAACGTGCCGGTGATGCTGAACGCGAAGGAAACGCCGCTGGTGGAGAATGAACGGCGCATCCAGCCGGTGGTGGCGTACGGGCTGAAGCTGATTTCGATGGGCCTGCTTGTGCCGGAAGACAAGCCGATGATCTGGCGCGGGCCCATGCTGCACAGCGCCGTCACGCAGTTTCTGCGGAACGTGGCCTGGGGCGAGCTGGATTATTTGATCGTGGACCTGCCGCCGGGGACAGGCGACGTGCAACTGACGCTGATCCAAAATGTGGCCGTTTCGGGAGCGATTATTGTGACTACGCCATCGGTGGTGGCGCTTGCCGACGTGCGCAAAGCGATCGAAATGTTCCGCCAGGTGAACGTGGAAGTGCTCGGAGTGGTGGAGAACATGAGTTACTTCTTGTGTCCGCACTGCAAGGGGCGGATTGACGTGTTCGGGCATGGCGAGGGCAAGCGCATGGCGGAGATGTTTGGCGTGCCGTTCCTCGGCGAGATTGAAATTGATCCTGGGATCCGCATCGGCGGGGATACGGGGAAGCCGGTGGCGGCGTTCGGCGAGGATTTTCCTGGCGCGAAGGGGTTCTACCAGGTGGCGCGGGCGGTGGGGGAAAGGCTGGCGGCTGTGCATGCGTCGGCGACTGGCCCCGTGGTTCAAATACTCTAGGAGAGTGGCTAGTGGCTGGTGGCTAGTGGCTAGCAAAGAGGCGGAAGGACATCGATGGCGGAAGCTGGCAAGGCAAAGCACTATAAGCAACTCTTAGTCTGGCAGAAAGGGATGGCGCTGGCCAAGCTCGTGTACGATCTGACGGCTCGATTCCCGGCGGATGAACGGTTTGGACTGACCTCGCAGCTCCGCAGGGCTGCGGTGTCCGTTCCTTCAAACATTGCAGAGGGACAGGCGCGTCATGGGACGGGCGAGTTCCTGCAGTTTCTTTCGCACGCGCAGGGGTCTCTGGCCGAAATGGAAACTCAGCTCTTGCTGGCGATAGACTTGGGCTTTTGTAAGCAGGCTTCGGTGGAGGCATCATTCAACGAAATCGGCCAGTTGCAGCGCATGATGGCTGCCTTGAAGAAGAGCCTTGCCTCTCCTCGCCAGCCACTAGCCACCAGCCACTTCAATGAGCATTCGCAGCTACAGAGGACATACACCTCAAATTGCGTCGTCAGCGTACATCGATCCTGCTGCGGTGGTGATCGGAGACGTGGTGATCGGCGAGGATTCGAGTGTGTGGCCGTGC
>DASPSB010000084.1:0-5063 GCA_035624135.1 Candidatus Acidiferrales bacterium
GTGCCATGCCATGCGAATGAAGAGCGGCCCGTAGTGGCCAAAGTCGGCCGGCCACCACTCCTGTGAGTCCGTCATCAAGGCATGAAGGTCGTTGATCACAGCCTTCAGGTCGAGACTCTTGAATTCCTTGGCGTAGTCGAATTCCTCGCCCATAGGATTGAGAGGTTGGAGTGCTGGTGGAGAACCTGAAGGTTCAACTGGCTCGGCCACCAGTCACGGTTCGTGTGTGCGGTTGTACCGCCCGCGAACGGGCACTTCGTTTCGGTTGACACGTTTTTCTCCTGTTTATGGAATTAGTTCAAAAGCTGTGGCGAACCACAGCGCATCCTGGCTTTCTGAATCGCGTATTCGCCCGGCCGCCCTTGCGGTCGCGCGCCCTTCCTCCGGCGTCCAGGCGTCTACGACACGGACCGGGAAGCGCGCCGCCGGGCGCATCTCGTGCACAGCCCCCGAAAAATGAGTTCGCATTCGCGTACAACCCGCCTTCCGAGGCGGCTCCCGGCCGGCCTGGGCACGGCGTACCACTCCATGTCCTCAACATTTCCGCAGCGATCGCAGATGAAGTGGTGATGCCGCATGCCCTTGGCATCGAATCGCGCGGCCCGGCCCTCAGCGGCCACTTCTCGCACCAGCCCCGCCCGCACCAGGTCCCGAAGATTGTTATACGTCGTGGCCCTTGAAGAGCGCGGATCCACGCGATTCACGGCTTTGAAGATTTCCGCGGCCGTGGGATGACTGTTGCGTTCCATCAAGAATGCCATCACAGCGAAGCGTTGCGGAGTGCACCGCAGCCCGCTCGCCTCCAGGGACCGTTTGATCGCTTCGGCATCCATGCAGCAACTAGACTCTATCTAATCTGACATTTTGTCAAGGTTGGCGCGCCCAGGCATCAGGCCCGCTGGGCGCTCCACACCCGCAGGCGATCGAGGCTCATCAGAAACGGATTCAAGGCTCCGTACAGCAGCGTTGCCGCAAGCGCGCACGCTATCGACGTCACCAGCACCAGGGAATATTGCACCGCATCTTCACTGCGGAACAGATACTGCGTTGCGGCGCCCACCGCCGTGGGGCCAATTCCCAGCCCGACGAGGTTCACGATGAACAGGTAGACCGCTGCGGCTTTTCCCCGCATCGCCGCGGGCATCATCTGCTGAATGGCTGCGGGAGCGATCCCGAACGGCGCGGCCGCCAGCGCCGCTGCAGGAACCAGCCAGAAGGTGGCCCACGCTGCTGAGGGCGCGAGATAGAGCAGGCAGTTCACCGGGATCGCCGCGACGGCAATCAGCACGCCGAGGAACAATGTCGAATTGGCCCGCCCGCGGGCGCGCATCCGGTCCGCAATCCGCCCCGCCACGATCAGTCCGATGCACCCCATCACCGCGACAATCGAGCCATAGACGATTCCCACCGTTCCAATCTCCCAATGGAACCGCCGGCGGTAGAATTCCGGCACCCACCCGCCCGCCGCATAGGAGGAAAGCGCCAGCAGGCCGAACCCGGTATTGTGAAGAAGAACCGTCCTGCGGTTTTCCCAGAGATAGCTGAGAACGTTGCGTAATCGCGGTTCGGGACGGCTCGTTTTCAGCCGTCGCACCCCTGGTTCGCGCACGGTGCACAACAGCGGCGCCAGCGCGATCCCCGGCAGACCGACCACGAAGAAGATCAACTGCCACGGATGAATCATGCCCGCCAGCGGCAGCGTCCACATCTCCTTCGCCGAGGCAAAGCGCACCACGAGGCCGCCCAGCAGGTACGACAGGCCAGAACCCACGTAGATTCCCATGGAGTAAACACTCAGCGCCGTAGCCAGCCGCTTTCCCTCGAAATAATCGGTGATCAACGAGTACGCCGCCGGCGACAGGGCCGCTTCGCCAACGCCGACTCCCATCCGCAGAACGAGCATCACGGCGTACGTGTGCGCCAGGCCGCAGCTCACTGTGAACCCGCTCCAAAGAACCAGCCCGATGGCGATGATCCATCGCCGGCTGTAAACGTCGCTCAGATGCCCGATGGGAATTCCAAAGAAGGTGTAGAACAGCGCGAAGCTGAACCCCATCAACAGGCTCACCTGCGTGTCGCCGATCTGCAAGTCGCGCCGGAGCGGGCCTACGATCAGGCTGAAGATCTGCCGGTCCACAAACGAGAACACGTAAAGCAGCGACAGAACTCCAACCACATACCAGGCGTAGCGCAACGAGGGCAGGGGAGCAGCGGCCTCGTGCACTGCGGGCTTGGCCTCGCTCGAGAGGGGTTCCGGCATTTTGTGCGCCGCATCCGGAGCGTAGAGGCATGCCGGATGATTGGCCTCGGGGCGCGGATTATATAGAATGCCCCCCTCGTTAGCGACTGTCATGTGAGAGACGCTCTCACCGACGGAGGAGACATCGCCCGTGAGCGCCACAAACCATAAGTTCGAACTCGCCGCGCGTCCCGTGGGCCTGCCCAAGCCCAGCGACTGGAGCTTCAAGGAAGAGCCCGTGCGCGAACCGGGCGAAGGCGAACTTGCCGTCCGCATTCTCTACATCTCGCTCGATCCTGCCATGCGCGGCTGGATGAACGACCGCCGCTCCTATATTCCGCCGGTACAAATCGGCGAGGTGATGCGCGCCCTCGCGCTGGGCCGCGTGGTGTCGTCGCGGAATCCCAAATTCGCCGCTGGCGATCATGTCTATGGTCCCCTCGGCGTCCAGGAGTATGCGGTTACAAATGGCCGCGCGCTGGTCAAGGTGGATGCCGCAGCGGCGCCGCTGCCGCTCTATCTGAGCGCGCTCGGCATGCCCGGTCTCACCGCCTATTTCGGCCTGCTCGATATCGGCCGTCCGCAACCGGGCGAAACGGTGGTGATTTCCGGCGCGGCGGGTGCGGTGGGTGCTGTGGCCGGCCAGATTGCGCGAATCAAGGGCTGCCGCGTGGTCGGCATTGCCGGCGGCCCGCAAAAATGTGCCTATCTGCGCGAGCTCGGCTTCGACGCCGCCATCGACTACAAATCCGAAAACGTTTACCGGGCGATGCTGCAGCACTCTCCCAAGGGAGTCGACGTTTTCTTCGATAACGTAGGCGGAGATCAGCTCGAGGCCGCGCTCTCAATTCTCGCCCGCAACGGCCGCATCATCATCTGCGGCGCAATTTCCCAGTACAACGCTACGATGCCCATGAAAGGCCCGTCGAACTATCTCTCGCTGCTCGTCAATCACGGCACCATGACCGGCTTCGTGGTCGGCGACTACGTCCAGCGCTGGGGCGAGGCCTTGCCCGAACTGGCCGGCTGGATTCGCGACGGCAGGCTGAAATCGCGCGAGCACATCGTCGAGGGCATCGAAAATTTTCCCGCCGCCCTGCTCATGCTGTTCAGCGGCGAAAATCACGGCAAGCTGATCCTCAGGGTTGCGGAGCCCTGAACCGGGCGAGCGCTTTCGACCGCAGGCCGCTCGCGCACTTCTGCGGAAACGATTCCCATGCCCTTCACCGAAAACGACGGAACCAGAATTTACTGGGACGAAGCCGGCCAGGGCGCTCCCGTGCTGCTGATCATGGGTTTGGGCTGGGCCTCGAACATGTGGCATCGCACCCGCCCCCTGCTCGCCCGCCGCTACCGCACAATCGCCTTTGACAACCGCGGCGCAGGACGCAGCGCCGTGCCGCCCGGCCCCTATTCCATCGCTGCAATGGCCGCCGATGCTGCCGCCGTTCTCGACGCCGCTGGAATCGATAGCGCGCATTTGGTGGGCGCTTCCATGGGCGGCATGATCGCGCAGGAATTTGCCCTGCAATATCCCGCGCGCGTCCGCTCGCTCGTTTTGGCTTGCACTGCTCCGGGCGGACCCCAGACGCAGCATGCCGGGCCGGAAGTCACCGACGTTCTGTTCAGCACCGGCCTGAGCCCTGCCGAGCGGGCTCGCGCCATCGTTCCCTTCATTTTTGATCCCGGCACGCCGCGCGAGCGCGTTGAGGAGGATCTTGCCGTCCTCAGCCAGCTCTACCCCAACCCGCAAGGATTTTTCGCCCAGTTGCAGGGCATCCTGGCCTGGGAAGCCTACACTCGCTTGCCCCAGATCACCCCACCAACATTGGTGATTCACGGCGTGAACGACCGCCTGGTCCCAGCGCCCAATGCGGACCTCATCGCCGCCCGCATTCCTTCTGCGCGCCTCGTCAAACTCGCCGACGCCGGCCATATCCTGTTCACCGACCAGCCCGCGAAGTCGCACGATGCCGTCTTGGAATTTCTGGCCGCGCAGAGCGCGCCCGGAGAGTCCCGGCAATAAGCATGGATGCTTTCCAAGCCGGCTCATCGCTAGAGTTGACAGTCCCCCCTCCGCGCAGTAGATTCGCCGCCTAAGTATAGGTCGGTTACGTGAATCGCAAGTTTCGTTCGGTCCGCTTACGCAGCGCGCGCGGCCTCAAGCCCGCCGTTTCCGTTTGGCCTGCAAGCGCGCTGGCCCTGCTTTGCGTGATTGTCCTCTGGCTCCGGCAAACCCCGTCTGCCGCCGCCGCTGACGATTGGCTGCCCATCACTCCCGAGGAACTCTCCATGACCAGCGAGCCGAAGGCCCCCGGCGCGCCGGCCATCTACCTCTACCGTCAGGTGGACCGCAACGATCAGACAAACTTCGAGGAAAACTACGTCCGCATTAAAATCCTCACCGAGGAGGGCCGCAAGCAGGGCGACGTCGAAATCCTCTACTTCGCCCACGAAGTGGGCATCCACAACATCAGGGCCCGGACCATTCATCCGGACGGCACCATCATCAACTTCACCGGCAAGGTGTACGACAAGACAGTGGTGAAAGCTGGCAACCTGAAATACGCGGCCAAGACGTTTACCCTGCCGGATGTCCAGGTTGGTTCAATCATCGAGTATCGTTATACGGTGCAGGAGGAACCTTTTCTCATCTTCAATTCGCACTGGGTTCTCAGTGAGGATCTGTTCACACGGCGCGCCAAATTTTCGGTCAAACTGTACACTTTGATGGCTGCTCGCTGGCAGGGGCAGAACCTGCCGCCCGGCGCCGCGCTGCCCAAATCTGCTCCTGACCGCGTCGTGAAGCTCGAGGTCAACGATG
>DASPSB010000073.1:0-5100 GCA_035624135.1 Candidatus Acidiferrales bacterium
GCAACTGGGGCCGCTTCGCCAGCGAATACGCGGCTGTGCTGCGGCGTCACATCGACAAGGAAGAGGAAGTGTTTTATCCCGCCGCCGAACAGCTTCTGACCGCGGAACAGCAGCGCGTGCTGGCTGAATCGCTCCGCCGGCGAGCCGAGGAGACTCTCCCAAAGGAACGCAGCCAGCACTTCAGCACGATGGCTGAAACGATGGCTGCTGACCTACTCGTCCCCACAGTGTAACGCGGCGGCCCGCCCCGCTGCTTTACCTTACAACGCGCGCACGGCAACCGCGGGCCCTGCGCCCTGCGGCGCTACATGGGCAGCCGTAAACGCGCGATACATCCGCGCGCGTCCGCACGGTTTTCGAGGGTGAGCGAACCACCGTGTGCTTCCGCAATCTGCCGGCAGAGCACCAAGCCGATCCCTGAGCCGCCGGGTTTGGTCGTGAAGAAGGGAACGAAGAGGTTTGCCGTGTTCGACAGGCCCGGACCCTCATCCTGCACATTGACCTCGACGAAGCCGGGCTCCTTCCGCCAAGCCAAGTGCACGCCGCCGTGGTTTTCCGCCGAAGCGTCCACGGCGTTGCGCACGAGGTTGATCAGGAGCTGGTCGATCTGATCGGCGTCCGCTTCCACTGTCATTTCCGGCCCCGGATGCACCTCGATGGGCACGCGCGACTCGAGCTGGGCGATGCGACGCACCCAGTCGCCGATGGACACAGGCTTGAGCGTGGGCGAGGGAAGCCGTGCCAGCTTCGCATAGGCGCTGGTGAACCTGCCGAGCGCTTCGACGCGCCCGCTGATCACTTCCAGACCGCGCTGGGTATCCTCTCGCCAGTCCCCTGGCAAATTCTCGCGTGAAATCAAAGTTGAGAGGCTGTCGGCGATGGACTTCACGGGCGCGAGGGAGTTGTTCAGCTCGTGGCCGAGCACGCGGATCAGCCGCTGCCAGGCCAGCCGCTCCTCTTCACGCAGCGTGCGGCTCAGGTCCGTCAGCACCAGGAGATGGTGCGGCACCCCTTCTTCCCGAATTGTGCTCCGCCGGAGCTGGAAGCGTCCTGCGCCACCGGGAAACGACATCTCCGTGGTCCGCAGCGGCTCTCCCTGGAAACATTTCTCCAGGTGCAGTTCCTCCGCAGTCTTGCCGCGAAGGTGTTCCACGTCCAGGCCGAGCACGCGCTCGCCGGCCCGGTTCACCAGTTTCAATTTCTTTTCGGCATCGAACGCAAACACTGCGACGTCGATCTCCTCCATCACGCGGGCGAGCAGCGCAGTGGCTTCCACGGCGCCCAGACGTTGCTGGCGAAGGGTGCTAGCCAGCAGATTGACCTCGCCGATCAGTTCGCCCAGAGCGTCTTTGCTGCTTTCGCCGCGCGCGCGGATGGAGAAGTCGCCCTCACGCAGCGCGGACAGAAGGTTGGCGAGTGTGCGGAGTGGAAAACTAACCCTGGCGCGCAGGCTGAACGCCAGTCCCAGCCACAGCAGCAGGAGCGCCGCGGTGAGGCTCCACTGAAATTTCGCCGCCAGGGCGCCTCGCCATAGCAGCACAAGCGCCGCCGCCGTGCCTGGCAGGCCAACCAGCAGGGCCAGGAGCAGCACCTGGCGTTCGTGGCTTGCAGGTTTCACAGCCCGTACTTTTGGAGGCGGCGGTAGAGGCCGCTGCGGCTGAGCCCCAACGCCGTGGCCGCCTGGCTCACGTTGCCGCTAAAACGGGCCAGCGCCTTTTGAATCAACACGCGTTCCACTTCTTCCAGGCTCATCTCTTCGAGCCGCGGACTCGCACCCGACGCCGAGGCCGCCCGGAGTCCCAGGTGGCTTGCCCGCACCGATTCCTCCTGCGCCAGCAGCACGGCGCGCTCCACCGTGTGGTCCAACTCACGGACGTTTCCCGGCCAGGAATGTTCCTGAAGCGCCTGCATGGCCGCACTGTCGAAATTCTTCACACGTTTTCCGTAACGCCCGGCATATCGCGTGAGGAAATGCATAGCCAGAAGCGGAATATCCTCTTTTCGTTCGCGCAGCGGCGGGATGTGGATTTCGATGGTATTCAGCCGGTAGAGCAAATCCTCGCGAAAGCGCCCGCCGGCGACCTCAGCCTCCACGTTCGCATTCGTGGCGGAGAGGACGCGCACGTCCACTCGCACCGTGCGCGACGAGCCCACCCTCTCCAGCTCGCCTGTTTCCAGCACGCGCAGCAGCTTGGCCTGCAGGTTCAGCGGCACGTTAGCGATCTCGTCCAGAAAGAGCGTGCTCCCATCCGCCAACTCGAACCGCCCCGCGCGATCCACCTTGGCGTCAGTAAATGCACCGCGCACATGGCCGAAGAGCTCGCTCTCGAATACGCCCTCGGAAAGCCCCCCTGCGTTCACAGTGACCATGGCGCGCAGGCCGCGTGGCGAGAGCGCGTGCAGAGTGCGAGCGATGACTTCCTTGCCCGAGCCATGTTCTCCGGTGATCAGCACGTTGGCCTCCGACGGGCCAACCTGGGCGACCAGGTCCATCACGGGCCGCATCGCCGGCGATTCCGCGATCAGGGTGGGTCTTCCCTCGGCGCGCAGAAGCTGGTTTTCCGCTTCCAGCCGGCGGCTCTCGCGCAGCGCCCGGCGCAACTCAATCTGCGTCCGCAGGATGGCCAGGAGGCGCGCGTTGTCCCACGGCTTCTGCACGAAGTCGCGGGCACCGCGACGCATGGCTTCCACGGCAACCTGCACGCTTCCCCAGGCCGTCATGACGATCACAGGCAGGGCACTGTCGGTGGCCTGAATCCGCGAGAGCAGGTCGAGCCCTTCCTGACCGGAGGTGGTGTCGCGCGTGTAGTTTAAATCCATCAGGATTGCGTCGTACTCGCGGGTGTCCATTGCCGTCACCACGGCATTCGGCGAGGCAACGCTGTCCGACTCCATCCCCTCGCCCTTCAGGAGCAGGCGAAGAGCTTCGCGCACGTCGGCCTGGTCGTCGGCGACGAGCACGCGGGGAGCAGGAGTGGCGGAAGCGCGTTGCATGTGCGCGCTAGTCTATCTCCGCCCGGCTTGAAGGAAAGCAGAAGATTGAAGTTCAAGATTGGAAGTTCGGAAAAGCGGCACAGGTCCTCCCTGGGGATAGGCGGGGCGACAGGCTCGGTTACGCCTCGCGCGCCACTCCCTTCTTTTCTTCCGTGGGAACGATCCAGCCGTCGAGCAGCTGGATCACGCGGTCGCCATAGGCCGCCCAGTTTTCGTTGTGCGTGACCTGGATGATCGTGGTGCCCTGCCGGTTCAGGTCTTTCAACATATCCATGATCATTTTCCCCTGGCTGGAATGCAGGCTGCCGGTCGGCTCGTCGGCCAGGATCAGCTTGGGATTGCCGATCACGGCGCGCGCGACGGCGACCAACTGCTGCTGGCCGCCGGAGAGCTGGCTCGGGTACAGATCTTTTTTCGCCACGATCTGGAAACGGTCGAGCGTGTCCGCAACGATGGACTGCCGCTCCGCCTTCTTCAAATCGCGGTAGGAGAGCGGCAGATCCAGGTTTTCCGCTACGGTCAGGTCGTCGAGCAGGTGGTATTGCTGGAAGACGAAGCCGATGAACCGTTTGTGCAGCTCCACGCGCTGCTGCGGCTTCATTTTGTGCACCGTGTATTCCAGGAAGTTGTATTCGCCCTCCCAGGCGCTATCCAGCATCCCTAAGATGGCCATGAGCGTGGATTTTCCCGCGCCGGAGGGTCCCATGATGGTAACGAACTCGCCCTCGCGGATACCCAGATCAATCCGCCGGAGCACCCAGGTGCGTCCGGCACCGACCGGGTAAGATTTTTCCACTCCCTTCACCTGAATCATCGCGGCTCCTGGAAAACATCGAAACTCAAAAAAACGGAATGCGATCGCGCGCGCCCGAGTTCCCGTGCAATACGTCTATTCTATCGTGTCTCCGTGAAAATCCCGTTTCCTCCCTGCTCTTGAATCCGCGTCTCTTTCCGACTTGGTTCACGCGTCAACAACGACGAGTCAGCAGGCACCGATCACTCGTACCTCAAAGCCACAATTGGATCCACCCGCATGGCCCGCCGCGCGGGAAGGCAGCAGGCCAATAGGGCCATTGTGATGAGCACAGCCGGCACGACCAGCAGAGTCACGGGATCCGTCGCACTCACTCCATACAGCAGGGAAGTGGCCAACCGCGCCAGGGCGAGAGCAGCCCCGAGTCCAATGGCCATCCCCACAGCGGCGAGCAGCAAGCCCTGCCGGAGCACCATGCGCAGGATCTCAGCAGGCTGAGCACCGAGAGCCAGCCGCAGACCAATCTCCTGTCTCCTCTGGGCCACGGAGTAACCCATAACTCCTGACAGACCCACAGCGGCGAGCAGGAGCGCCAGCAGTCCGAAAAGCGTCAGCAGCATGGCCCCCATACGCGCAGCCCACAAGCCCTGGCCAATGATTTCCCGGATGGAGCTCACGTTGGTGATGGCGAGGTTGCGATCCAGTTTCTGAACGTGGTTCCTGACTTCCGCCAGCACGCGAGCCGGGTCGCCCGTGGTGCGCACCTGGAGCGTGGCGGCCGGCTCGTAATACTGTGCGATGGGAAGATAGGCGATCGGCTGCGGCGGTTCGCCGAGCTGGTTCAAAGCCACGTCGCGCACGATTCCCACAATTTCCCGCATGGCCGTCTCGCCGAAAAAGTGCCAACGTTTGCCAATCGGGTTCTCGCCCGGCCAGAAGTGCCTGACCATGGCTTCGTTGGCGATGGCCACGAGTCCGTTGCCTTCGCGGTCGAATTCGCTGAAGGTACGTCCCGAGACCAGCGGGATGTGCAGCGTTTCGAAATATCCGGCGGAAACTGACTCGATATTCGTGAGCGATCCGCGGTAATCGGGCAGTGAGTCCTTGTCCGCAGCGAAGACGGTACGCAAGAATCCGCCACTCAGGGGCGGGTTGAGAGCCACGGCTGCCGCCTCGATGCCGGGCACCGCGCGGGCAGCCTCCACTGCGTCGAGGTAGTACTGCTGGCCCTGCGCCGGCCTGTAGCGGGCAGCTCCCAGATTGAAGGACATCGTGGCCAGGCGCTGCGATTCGAAACCAGGATCGATTTTCTGCGCATTCTGCATGCTGCGGATAAAAAGTCCCGCGCTCAA
>DASPSB010000103.1:0-3300 GCA_035624135.1 Candidatus Acidiferrales bacterium
TCCGCTCTACCAGTGGTTCCTGCCGGGCGTGCAGCTCAGTCAGCCCGGCCAGGTTTGGCAAGCCGAACCGATCATCGGGGAGGTCTTCGGCGTCGGAACATACTACGCCTTGCCGGCGTTCTACCCTGGCCGCAATGTCCCGGACGTTTCCTTCGACGCAGATCCGTTTACCGGCTACGTGATCTACTACACGTCAAGCGTGTCCGGGTTCGGTATCGAACCAGGATGGGGCGGCACAAGCTTTGTTGCGCCGCAATTGAACGGCGTAACGGCCCTTCTCGGCCAGGATAGGCATGGCCGCCTGGGTCTCCTGAACAACGCGCTCTACTTCTTTGCGCTTACCGGACAGGCTTACGGTGGCCCTCACGCACCCCTGCACGTAATCGCCTACGGCGACAACTGGTTCTACTACGGCCGCGACGGGTACGCTCCCGCGTCCGGCCTGGGAACCATAGATGTGGCGAATCTCGCCCGGGCGCTCGCTGGACCGTTCTGAGTTGAATTTTCTGGCTCAAACGGACTGGACGTAGCGCAACAAGAACGAGGCAGCGCACTGCCCATTTGCGGCCAGAGGCCGTCCGTTTCCGGCGGACGGCCTCTTGTCTTTTCGCTGCCCAGTTCCTGCTTTTCCAGATAGCCGACTTCGGCTATAAACAGAACCCTGATTGGTCTCCGGATAGACCGAGGAGACGCCATGCTCCATCCTCGTTTCCTTCGATTCGTCGGCCTCGCCGCTGTCCTCCTCTTTGTTCACGCGGCCCCTGTTTGCGCGCAGGCCGCTGCGGCCGGTCGCATTGGCCCAATCGATGAATCCGCCCGCGTCGTCCTGCATGGCAATCGCCATCCGCTGGCCACCGCCGCCAACGATCGCGGCGAAGCCCCCTCTGCCCTTCCGATGAATCGCATGCTCCTGGTGTTGAAGCGCGATCCAGCAACACAATCGACACTCGAAAACTTTATTTTCGAGCAGCAGGATCGTAATTCGCCGAACTTTCATTCTTGGCTCTCGCCCACGCAGATGGGCGAAAAATTCGGCCCCGCGACTGCCGATATTCAGCAGGTAAGTGCGTGGCTCGAATCCCACGGCTTCCAAGTCAGCAGGATTGCCCGCAGCGGCATGGTCATTGAATTTAGCGGCACCGCCGGACAGGTGAAACAAGCCTTCCACGCCCCCATCCACATCTACGCGGTGAATGGGCGCTCGCATTTCGCAAATGCCGCCGACCCGCAAATTCCCGCCGCGCTCGCCCCCGTCGTCGCGGGCGTCAGCACCCTCCATAATTTCGAAAAGCGCCCCGCCGCCATCGTTCTCGGCAGCGCCTCGCGCGTCGGCAATTCGAGCCTCTGGCAGCCGAATTTCACGTATAACGGCGAGTCCGGCCCCGAGCATTTTCTGGCTCCCGGCGACTTCTCAAAAATCTACTCGACCGCCGGCCTCTATTCCGCTGGCACCGATGGCACGGGACAAAGCATCGCCATCGTCGCGCGCTCAAACCTCAATCTCTCCGACATCCAGATTTTCCGTCTCGCCTTCGGCCTGTCCGTCAACGACCCCCAAATTATTCTCGATGGCCCCGACCCTGGAAATCTCTTTGGCGGTGAGGAAGCCGAGGTGGATCTGGATGTGGAGTGGTCCGGCGCCATTGCGCCCAGCGCCACCATCAACGTGGTCATCTCCGCGAGTACCAACTCGACCGATGGCGTCGAGCTCTCCGCTCAGTACATCGTGGACAACAACCTTTCGCCGGTGATGAGTGCGAGCTTCAGCGAATGCGAAGCCAATCTCGGCGCCGCGGAAAGCGCGTTCTTCAACAACCTATGGGAGCAGGCTGCGGCCCAGGGCATCACCGTCGTCGTCGCCAGCGGCGACGATGGCGCCGCCGGATGCGACGACCCCGACGCCGGCGTCTCCGCGTCGCAGGGCCTTGCGGTGAATGGCCTGGCCTCCACGCCCTTCAACATCGCCGTCGGCGGCACCGAATTCAATGAGAACGGCGCGGAAAGCACTTACTGGTCGTCCACGAATGGCCCGGACCAGTCTTCGGTGCTCGGTTATATCCCCGAGGATGTGTGGAACGAGAGCTGTCTCGTCGGCGGGGCCTGCGAGTTCACTTCCCTTTACGCCTCGAGCGGCGGCGTGAGCATGCTCTATACCAAACCTCCCTGGCAGGCTGGCCCTGGGGTTCCCAACGACGGCCAGCGGGATTTGCCCGACGTTGCATTGGCCGCCGCCGCTGGCCATGACGGCTATTTGCTTTGCCAGGACGGTATTTGTTTGACCGATGGAAGCGGGCAGCTCATCGACGCCGAGGTCGTCGGAGGCACGTCCGCGGCCACTCCTGCTTTTGCCGCGATTATGGCGCTGATCGTGCAAAAAACGAACTCACGCCAGGGCCAGGCCGACTTCATCATTTATCCGCTCGCTGCCGGCCAGAACCCTGCAAACTGTAATTCCACTGGCGGCGCGGGCAGCCCGCAGAATCAGTGCATCTTCAACGACATCACGCAGGGCAATAATAGCGTCCCCGGCCAGACCGGATACCCCGCCGGGCCCGGATACGACCTCGCCAGCGGCTGGGGTTCCGTCAACGCGGCAAACCTGGCGGCAAGTTGGTCGAATGCGACGTTGCGGTCGAGCAGCACGAACTTGAAGATCACTCCCACCAGCTTCACTCATGGCCTACTCGTCACCGCCTCCGCCACCGTTTCTCCTGCTGCGGGCATGGGAACGCCCACGGGCGAAGTGTCGCTCCTTACCAGCAGCGGACCGGCGGTGAATCTCGGCCCGCTCGTGGCCGGCGCGGTCTCTTCCACCGCCGTGACGCTTCCGGGAGGCTCCTACTCGGTGACGGCAGCGTACAGTGGTGACGCCGTGTTCAGCGCTGGCACTTCGAATGCTGTCGCTGTCAGCGTCCTGCCGGAAGTGAGCACCCTTTCGTTTTCGATCCTCGGGGGCACCGAGACTGGCAACCCTCCGGTCGTTTCCGCCTCGTATAGCGTCCCTCTGAATTTTCAGGTTGGGGTGGCGGGCGCCTCGGGCCGGGGAAACGCGACGGGCACCGTGACGTTTTCCGACACGTTCAATGGAAGCACTTCTACCTTGATTTCTGTGCCGCTCAATATTCAGGGCAATGCCCAGGTTCCGTTCACCTCGCTCGCCGTGGGAACCCACTCGATCATGGCCAGCTACTCCGGCGATGCGAGTTTCATGGCCAGTAGTGCGGGACCCTTGAGCGTCACGATTGGCCAGGACGAAACGCAGACCCTCGCGCTCGTGCCGGAAGGCGTCCTTCCGGGAAG
>DASPSB010000115.1:0-4293 GCA_035624135.1 Candidatus Acidiferrales bacterium
GTCTGGTCGCCGGATGGAAGCCTGATCGTATATGCGGGCACGAATGTGCGCACCTTCGCTCCGCTCCTGGCGGTACACCCCGACGGAACGAACGTCAAATTGCCGGAGATCATCTTGCGGCGCCTGGGCGAGCGCGTGCGCTTCTTGCCTGATGGCAAGAGTCTGATCTACATGCAGGGTCTGCTCGCCTCACAGGATTTCTGGCTACTCGATCTCGCATCCATGAAGACCCGCCCACTCACTCGGCTTCAAAACCGTGCCACCATGCGGAGCTTCGACGTCACCAGCGACGGGAAACAGATCGTGTTCGACCGCTTGCGTGAGAACTCGCAGGTTGTCATGATCGATCTTCCCAAAGAATAGCGTTATTACCTGCTCGCGCATCGGGTCGAAGTTACGGTGCCTGCGGCCGACTCCGGCGGAGAGGCTGTCCACCAGGCTCAGGTGCTTGGCGTGCTTGGCAAGCACCGGAGTGAAGGCGCCGCAAATGACCAAGGTGACGGGCAACTCGGACATTATCTCGATTTCTTCCGGTTTGCTGACCATCCGCTCTGAAGGCATTTGCCGTCCACTTCTGCCACAGGCGCCAAAGTGAAAGTCGCTCGGCATCCGGGTCACGACTTATCAGCGGTGTGCCAGTCTGCTGCGACGCACAGGCCGTCGAAGTGAAATCTTTCGGATGTCGTTTGGTAAGCTTTGTGTTCCATTTGTTCTGGTTGGAGAGTGGGGGTGGTTGCAACGTACAGAGAGCACAGGCCTTATTTGTTTGATTGTTCTTTCGATCCCCACCGCCCCTACCAACCATCCTTCTGGCTGGTAGACACTTACCGAAAACGCGCGCGGGCAAAAATGGGCAGATACGGTCGAAAATCCGGTTCGTTTGCCGGTACACGGCGGCACCAGTGACCAATCGGGTCCAGAGGTTTAGTGCTCGTGGCGAAACGTTGCTGCCGGTGAGGGCCCCCCGCGGTGATTAGTGAATCGCGCCGGGGGCAGGGCCGCTTAGGCGGGCGATGGTTTGGCGGCAGGTCTGAAGGTCGCGCTGCATCACCTCGAAGTCCTGCACCTCAGCCCCCTCCTGCCTGCCTTCCGCCCTTCTCTTGAGAAACACCGGCCAGGCGCGTTCCAGCCAAGTGACGGATTCCCGGCAGTAGCTCAGCTTTTCCGTGGAAACTTTCTGGGCCCGAACAGCGAACTCCGCGAACCTCCGGCCGATGCTTTCCTGGCTGGTAGCCACGGCGAAGCGGAAATTATCATTCGCTGGATCTTTGCGCAGAAGCGCTTCGCGCAGAGCCAGCCCCTTTTTGTAGTATTCGATGCCAGGCGCGAGCTTTCCCTCTTGCGCGTAAATTCCGCCGATGTAGTTATAGGTGTTGCTCAATGCCATTTGCGCGGCAGTGTCGTTGGGATCGGCGGCGGCGAGGGCGCCGCGAATCTTGAGGGCCTTCAGGTAGTACTCCAAACCAGCGTCCAGTTCTCCCTGACGCACCAGGATGAACCCGGTATTGCTGTATGAGACGCTGAGGTCCTGCCGCGCACTGAGAGCGTCGGGATGAAGCGCCAAATGGGCTTCGTCGGTCGGCAGGGCCATGCGGTACTGCTCCAGGGCCGCAGGCCAGTTTTTCTGCATCGCCAGGACGGCGCCAATGCTCCGATGCGCCGCGGAGATTTGGGTTTGGAAGGACTCATTGGCGGGCTCCGCAGCGCCCAGCCGCTCGAAGATGGCAAGCGCCTTCCCGAAGTATTCGAGCGCGCCTGGGAAATCGTTGTCGCCTCCGCGTCTGAGAAAAGAACCCATGCTCATGTAGGCACCGGCGAGGGCCGCCTGGGTTATGGAATCCTGCGGGCTGGCGGCCGCGAGCGGCTCGAGAATGCGAATGGCCTCGCGTGCCGTGCGTCCGCTCTCGGCCTTATTTCCGGCTCGGAGCATCAGCGCTGCCGACCAGTCCGCGTAATGTTGTCCCAGCTCTCGCCGGATGTCCCGGTTGGAAGGCTGCAGTGAAGATGCGCGCTCCGAAAGCGCCACGGCCTGGCGGTAGTCTTCCATAGCTTTCGGCGTATTGCTGACATTGGATTGCTGGGGACTGCCTAGAACGTCGGCCAGTCTGCCGTAGGCCGCGGCCAATTCCCGAAGCAATGAAGGGTCGGACCGTGATTCCTGCGCCAGACCATCCAGATATTCCTGCGCGCGCTGGATGATCAGTTCTCTCGCCGCAGTGGTACCGGGGGTATCTTTAATCGAGTCATAGACTTCAAACATCAGGGAATTGGCAAGCTTGCGAACGTCGTTAAAACGCTTTTCCGCTCTCCGGCGCGCCTGAATGGTTGTGACCATGCCAGCAGCAAGCGCCAGAACCGCGAGCATCGCGGCCACGACTACTCCCTTATTTCTCCTCACGAATTTGGCGCTGCGATAGCGCCACGTTCGAGAACGGGCGATGATCGGACGCCCCTGTTCGTAGCGCGCGATATCCTCCGAAAACTGTTCGGCGGAGGCGTAGCGGTGTTGCGGCTCTTTGCGGATTGCTTTCAGCACGATCTGGTCCAGATCGCCGGATAAGAGGCGGCGGAGCTTCTCCGGCTGCGTGTGGCGCGCGGCGCTGACCGCTTCCACGGTAGGAGAAGGGGAAACACCGCCGGAAGCGGAGGCCTCTTCGGCGCGTCCTATGGCGGTGCTGGGCCTCTCCGGTTCCGTCTCGCACACGGCCCGCACAATTTCATGCGGAGAACGGCTGCCCAAGCGGTATGGCAAGCGGCCCGTGAGCACCTGATAGAGCACCACGCCCAGCGAGTACACGTCCGTAGCCGTGGTGATGGCCTCCCCGCGCAGTTGTTCCGGGCTGGCGTATTCCGGCGTCATCAATCGGAAGACGGTGACGGTGGGTACGCCCGCCTCGAGAGAGGATTCCGGATGCAGGATTTTGGCGATCCCGAAGTCCAGCAGTTTTGGCACTCCGTCTGCGGTCACCAAGATATTTGAGGGCTTGATGTCGCGGTGCACCACCAACCGCTGGTGGGCGTAATGAACAGCGGAACAAACTGCCCGGAACAGGGCCAGCCGCCCGGCCACCGGCATCCGCTGCGCGTCGCAGTATTCATCAATAGCCTTTCCCTCGATCAGCTCCATGACGAAGTAGGGGAGGCCGTCCTTTGTGGTTCCGGCGTCCAGGAGCCGCGCGATGTTGGGATGCTCGAGGCTGGCCAGGACCTGCCGCTCGGTCTGGAATCGGCGCAGAATGAATTCCGTTTCCCAGCCGGGCCGCACGACTTTGATGGCCACCTGTTTTTCGTACTGCTCGTCGACGCGGATGGCCCGATAGACCTCGCCCATCCCTCCGCTGGCCAGCCTGTCCACGATCCAGTAATGAGAAATCCTGCGGCCGATCAGGCTGTGTTCCCGGCGTGCGGGCTCCCCGCCGGCTTCCTCCGCCGCCAACCCGGCTTTCCGCGCCAGCTCCTTCGGTGCCGCCTCTATCGCCGGGGACTCGAGGAAGTTTTCCGCGCGGTGCTGCTGGGCCAGCAGGGATTCGACTTCGCGGCGCAGCGGCTCGTCCGCGCACGCCTCGCTCAGAAATTGCTTGCGGCTCTCCCCCTCCAGCTCCAGCGCTGATTCCAGAATCGGGCGGATTCGCTGCCACTCTTCCGGCGTCATGTGCGTATTTCTCCGCTGGTCATTTCCCGCAGCAGCCACGCGCGCGCCGAGGCCCATCGCCGCTTCACCGTCGCCTCGGAGATTCCCAGGATTTTCGAGGTTTCCTCCACCGAAAGCCCGCCGAAATAGCGCAGCTCGACGATCTCGCTCTGCTGCGCGTCCAGTTTCGCCAGCCGGTTCAGGGCTTCGTCCAGCGCAAGCAGGTCCACCTGTGGCTCCGGCGAGTGCGGCGCGTGAATGCCCGGCTCCAGCGCCAGTTTCGTGGCCCCCGCTCCACGCTTCGCCGCGCGCCGGCTGCGCTCGTAATCCACCAGGATCCAGCGCATCAGTTGCGCGGCGATGCTCAGGAAATGGGCGCGGCTTTCGACTCGCAAGGACTTTTCGTGCGCCAGCCTCAGATACGCCTCGTGAATCAGCGCTGTGGTCTGCAGCGTGTGGTTGGGCCGCTGCTGCCGCAGGTGCTGCCGCGCCACGCGCCGCAGCTCCTCGTAAACGAGCGGCAGGACCTCCTCCAGCGCTTCCCGGCCCCCCTTGCCCCAGCGGAGAAGGAATTCACTTGCGGGATTGGACGGGTCCGGTCCCATACGAGCGCCTTCAGCGATGCTCGGAAACGACGACGAGTGCACTTAGGCTACCGGAAT
>DASPSB010000122.1:0-2152 GCA_035624135.1 Candidatus Acidiferrales bacterium
GTCACTGATGTGTCCGTCGCCTTTACCTGCTCCTGGTTGGCATGAATATCCGCGGCCAGAGCCTGCTGCTGTTCTTTCACCTTGGCAAGCTGGCCCTCGACGGCATCGAGCCGCGCCCCGATCTTGTCCAGCTTTTCTTCGATGGTGGTGATTTCGGGGACCAGGTACTGTTGCAGCGCGGGGTCCTTGAATTTGGGCACGGCCGCCTGGTTTTGCGCCGCCGGCTGTTGTGCGCGCGCGGGCAGCGCTGGCACGAGCGATAGCCCCAGCCCGAATGCCGCGGTTAGAATGCGCGCGATGCTACGCATAATCGGAATCCTCCTTCACGAGTTCCACATACCGTTTCCGGGGTCTGGAAATTGCCGGAAACGCGGTGCGGCCCGGTATCGTGGGCGCTCGGCTGCGTCGCGCATGCCAAGCGGGTCGAGCCCGCGCCGGGCTCCTCAATGCTCACTGCCGCACGAGAACCGCTTCCAGCGGCGCCGTACGGCCCTGCTGCACAGTTACCGTCTGCCGGAACGGCGCGTATCCCTTCAAATACAGGGTTACCTCGAACTCGCCCGCCGGTAATTCTATCTTAGACGGCGTGCGCCGTCCCGTGTTCTCTCCGTTGATGATGATATCGGCGCCAACCGGGACGGAAAGCACATCGAGAGTGCCCATGGCGGCGTTCTTCCCGGCGGCGGGCTGGTGCACGCGCTCCTCGGTGATGCGGCCCTCGCGCACCTCGATCGTGCGCGAGACCGTGGAATAGCCCGAAAGTTTCACCGACATCGAATAGTTTCCGGGAGACAGATCGGCGAAGCGGCAGGGAGTGCGGCAATCGCCGATGGCGTGCCCCTCCGCGTCGATCACGGTCACCGCGGCCCCTGGTGAATCCGTGATCACGTCCACAGCGCCTTTTCCGGGCGTGCTCCAAACTTTATCCGGGCCGCGGGCAGGCGGCACGGCTGCCGAGCCACCAGATGCCGAGGCCGCTTGCTCTTCAGCCTTTTCCACCTCGATCTGGTCGATCAGCCTGATTTTTCCGGGAAGCGTGGGCAGCCGCCGGAACAGCAATTTGTGGTCGGCGGCGGAGAGCCGTCCGCTCAACACCAGCGCATTTTCGCCCGGAGCAATCTTCACGCGGTCGGAGAGCCCGAGTTTTTCAAGTTGCGCCGCCATTTTTTCCTTTGCAGGCACGAGCGCAGCCGGAAACTCGGGCGCCGAGGTGGCGCTGTTTGCGGTGGTTGCCGCGGGCGCGCTCGCTGCATTCGCCTCCGCAGGCCCTGCTGGCGTCGCAGACGTTGTGGCCGCGGGTTGCGCAGGTGACGGCGCGGCAGGCTCAGGAGGCTTCGAAGTGGCACTGGCAGGTGCGGCGACCGGCCCGCTGGATATTCCCATCGCTGCCGCGGCTCGCTGCCACAGATCTTTGATCGGCGCCGGAATCTGTTCCGGGTAGAAGTAACCCGCGGCGCCGCCCGCGGCCAGCAGCAACAGCAAGAGCACCAGCACCCATAATCCCGCATGGCTTTTGCGTTTGGGCGCCTCCGGGATGATGAACCGGGGAATCGAAGGCGCAGCCGGAACCACCGGGGCCGCTGGAAGAGATGGCCGATGCTCCGCGCGAGGCGGCTCCGCAACAGGAACTGGTACCACCGTCGGGGATGCGGAAGCGGCGGCTAGGGGCGGACCAGACGAAGGCGTCGGAGGAGTAATCAGCGGCGATGCCGTCGTGAATTGCGAGGGAGATTCCGGCAGCGGCGCGGCCTCCCGCGGCGGCGTAGAAACGGTTTGCCCGGCAATAATGGGCCGCGTCTGCGGCAGCACAGAGATGCGACGGATCACCGTTTGCGCCGTGGTGGCCGGCGATTCGCGATATGTGCGCAGGGCGTTCAGAAAATCCCCGCAACTCGCGTAGCGATCCGCGGGATCTTTCGCGAGACCGCGCAAAATCACCGCGTTCAGCCCGGGATGTATCGAGGAATCGAGCTGGATGGGCGAGAGCGGCTCTTCGTGAACGATTTTGTAAATCACGGTGGTTACGTTTTTGCCTGGGAAGGGCCGCTCGCCCGTGAGCAGTTCGTAGAGGATCACGGCGAGGGCGAATACGTCGGCGCGGCCATCCACCGGCCGGCCCTTCACCTGTTCGGGCGACATGTAGCTTGGCGTG
>DASPSB010000127.1:0-2584 GCA_035624135.1 Candidatus Acidiferrales bacterium
TGGAGATAGGCCGTGAGCGCGCGGATTTCGTCGTCGGTGAATGCCCGGCGCGGTTCAATCGCTCCGGGAACCAGTTGCTGGGGGTTGCGCAGCCAAGCCTCAGTCCATGCCGGTGTGAGCCAATTTCCGGCGTTGCTGAGGCTTGGCCCCACGTAGCCGCCGGACGAGCCAATCGTGTGGCAGGCCTGGCACTGGTATTTCACCTCGTACAACTCTCTGCCCAGCGCTACCATTTGCGGCGTGAACTTTGCGGCCTCCGCCGCTTCGAGATCTACGGAAGGATGCTGCATGGCCATAGAGAGATAGTCGGCCAGGATGGCAGCCTCCTGGCTGGTCATATTGAACTGGGGCATGCGGAGAACGAGAGTGGGGCGAAGCGTTTGCGGGCTCTTGAGGAAGTCGACGAGCCAAGCGCGGCGCGCGCGGCTGCCTTCGTAGGAAAGGTCGGGCGCCAAATCGCCGCCGTAGCCGTTGAATCTGTGGCAGACGTAGCATTTGTAGCGCTCATAGACTTTTCCGAAGGCGCCGGCGGGCTGGAATCGGGGCTCCATGCGCGGGACGACCAGGCGGCGAAGCGCCGCAGTCGCCGGCGGTCCAGTCATGGCCAGCAGGGCCGCGGTCACGGCATCCAGATCTTCGTCAGCCAGGTGATACTGCGGCATGCGGGCCGCGGGATTGACGGAAGAAGGATCGGTAACCTTTGCCCGGATGTAAGCGAGAAGGGTCCGGGCAATTTTCGACTCGCTGAATTCGAGCTGCGAGACGTTCTTGGCGCCGAGCGCCGAAAGGTCCGGCCCAAAATCCTTTTGCGCAGGAACGCCCTCGATGTGATGGCAGCTTGCACACCCCTTTTCAAGAAAGAGCCGGCGCCCTTTTTGGATTTCGTCCGGCGTAGCCGCGGGGAGGCTGGGGACACTTTTCAGCAAGTCGGAATCGGTCAACTGCGCGGTGATATAGCGCGTGACTTTGTACAGGTCTTCATCCGACCACTCGTAGCGCGGCATTTTGCTGTGGGGCAGGTAGGCCTGGGGATCGCGGAGCCAGGCAACGAGCCAGTCGCGATTCACCTTGCTGCCGACCTTGGTGAGCTCCGGGCCGATATCGCCGCCGATCAGTTTGGTTTCACCGGCGCGGGTAACGGCGAGCGAGTGACACGTGGAGCAGAACATCTGGCGGAAGCGGATTTCGCCCTGCGCGACAGCCTCGGGGTTTTTCTCGAGGGCGGCGAGGACGCGCGGATTGAAGCGATAGGGCTCGACCGGCGCACCGCGGAGCGAACTGAGGTAGGCGGAAAGGGCACGCAGATCCCCCTCGTCGAGTTTGAACTGAGGCATGCGGGGAGATTCTTCCGTCTCGTAGCCGTTCACGGCGCCGTTTGCGTCCGTGACCGTCCGCGGCTCTTTCAGCCACTTGTAAATCCACTCGCGGCTCGTCTTACTGCCGATGCGAGTGAGGTCGGGGCCCAGCATCAGCGGGCGCTCAACGCCCTCCAAGCGGTGGCATCCGGCGCAGTTGAATTCGACCAGGAGCTGCCGGCCGCGATTGAGCTTGGGCGTCTGGGGCAAATCGCCCTGATGGCAGGAACCGCACGAACCCTGAATGAAGCCGACGGGCAGAAGCGGCTGCTCCCAGGCGAGCGTGGTCTCGTGCGCTTCCGCTACTTCGGTAGCCGGTCCCTGGCCGCGGTGGCAAATCACGCAGCCCCACTCGGCGGCCGAATGCGGCGGAATCGGGGGATGGGCGCGGTAGGGCTGCGGCACGCCGGCTCCCGAGAGGCTGGGCTGCGTGATTCCCTGATGGCACGTGGTGCAGCGGTCCACCACGTTCATTTCCGGGAGCCAGATCTGATCAATGCCGGGATGCTGGTCAGCGAGCAAGCGCTTGGTATCCGGGCGCGACTCGGCAAAGCGCACGTAGCCGCGCTTGTATTGTTTCCATTCCCGGCGCAAATCCTTGACCGGGGAGATGGCCAGCACGGCGAGAAAGACCACGCTGGAGACCGCGAAGGCATAGCGCAGTCTGAGGGGAAGGCGCCCCATGTCGTCAGCCGGCATGTCCGCTCCACGGCCACACCCAGGACCAACCGGGGCCCCGGAAAAATGTGCCAACCAGAGTCAGGACCAGTGACACGCTGATGAACCACGTCATCACCCACCACGAGACCGGGCGGGCGCGCAAGCGGCCCTTCCAACCCGCCGCGTCTGCGGGCAGGTAGTACGAATACATGAGCAAACCGCCGATCACCGCGCTGGGCGCGAGCACCGTCCAGGCCTTCTCTGCAGGAGAAAGGAGGAAAACGACCAGGGCGGCAAAGACGGCCAGAAAAACCTGCAAGCGGCGCGGCCGGTTCCGTGCCCAGATCGGCTCACCTTCGATGTTGATATTGAAGTAGGGAATGATGAAGAGCCCGAGGATCACCAGCGTGGGAATCAGAATGCCGGCCACAAACGGCGGGAAGTAATGCAGCAGTTCCTGGAGACCGAGGAAGTACCAGGGGGCTTTCGCGGGGTTGGGGGTGACGAGGGGATTGGCCAATTGCTCGAGGGGCGCGTCCCAGACAAGGGCCACCAGGACCATCACGATG
>DASPSB010000130.1:0-20707 GCA_035624135.1 Candidatus Acidiferrales bacterium
GGGCAGCAGGGCGGCCACAATGGCGAACCATCCCGGTACGCCGCGTTTTGCCGCAGCCGTGCGCGCGCAGAGCAGCTCGAGCAGGCGGCCCGCGAAGAAAGCGGCGAGAGGAAAGGCAAGCAGGTAACCCGCGGTTGGTCCGAACATTCGCGCGGCGGCTGGCGCACCAAATGGCTGAAACACAGGCAGACCCGCGGCGCCCTCCACCAGATACAGGAGCGCGGCTAGGGCGCTCACGCGAGCGCCGAACAGCACGGCGATTAAGAGGACGCCAAAGGACTGAAGCGTGAGCGGCACTGGGGTCCAGGGAAGCGGAACGGCTAACTTGGAACAGAGAACGAGTACGCCGTTGGCGAGTAGCACGTGAACTGCGATGCGCGGCAGTCCCGTAAGTCCTTCACGGGAAGCACGGCCTAAAACCTCGCTGCGAGTGCCGATCATGAGACCTCTCTCGGAGATGAGATTATAACTGAACGCGGGCGCGAGTGGATTTCGTTTGGAAATCGCTTGAGTCTCACACCCGTGAGCGGCCGCCCCGCTGCTATTGCGGCTGCTCCTCGAGGCGGTCGTTCAGGCGCGGGTCGTCAGGGCCGGCGACGTCGCCGTTCTTGTCTCCACCGCGGAGGATCCCGGAGGAGTCGAGATAAAAGGATCGCTTGCCCCCGGGGCCGTATTGAATTGGGGTGGCGATGATCTCGTAGCGCGCGTCTTCCGCATGAGATGCGGAATACACGCGGTAACGGAAGGAATAGTTCTCCTTTTTACCGGCGGCTAGATCGCCGTCAATCAGGCCGGCTGCCTCCGGCGAAATGCCTTCTTTAGGCGCGGGACCGAGCTGCGCGAGCGTTTCCGGAAGGTAGCCGAATCCTTTGCGGTAGGTTTCTGCGGAAGAGGCAATCCGGCGCATGGTGTCAACGGCGAGTTGTTCCCGCGTCACGATTTCCTGTGCGGCCCACTGCTTGGCCAGTTCGGAGATATTCAGCATCAGCAAGCCGAGTGAGACCAGGCGCCAGCCACCCTCCTCGTGCACGAAACCAAACTCGGCAGAGAGCCCGCTGGGAATGGTGACGGGAATGAAGGCCAAATTTCCGCGGACGCGTTCGCGGCCCAGCCGAAGTTCGGTGGTCTCTGAAGGTGAGGAGCACCGGAAAACGGGCGTACCTTCAGTGGAAGTGGAGCGCAGGGGCTTGCCGGCTTCATGCACGGCTACTAGCCGACGCATCAGCTCATGCTGCTGGACTTGCGGAAGATTCCGATAGGCCTCAGCACTGTCCTCGGGCAGAAAGGCGGCGAATTCGCCCGGCTGCTGGCGGCAGGCGGCAGAGAGGGCCCGCACGAGCGTGTTGCTCGGTGTGGAAGACGCAGCGGCGGAGGGAGTGTCTCCTGGTGGGTCTTGGGCGGTGAGCGGGACGGCGAGCCAGAGCAGTGCAGCGAGAGTGGGAATCAGGCGATTGGTCATGACGCGGCTTTTGCCCGGACGAGAATCGCGGGAAGCTCCTTGGAGAATTGTGAACGCGGCATCACTTCCGTGCAACCCGCTCGCCGCGCGCGTTCCGCCAGATCCGTCTGTACGTGAGAAAGGAAGGCGATCACAGGGATTGAGTTGCCTCGGGCGAGCTGTTCGAGCGCGTGGAGGGGTTCGTTCCTCGCGTTCAGGTCCAGGATCACCACGGCAGGAGGCTTCGCGATGGCTTCGTCCACGAGATCCTGCGGAGTCGCGAAGCAGGCGAGTTCGACCCCCACGTGCCGCGCGGTTTCGATGATCTTGGCGCGGAAAAAGAGATCATCCACCAATGCGAGCACTCGACCCATTGTACGCCGTCTCCTGGCAAACTGCGGCCGTCCGCCTGAGTGGCCGCCCTGTACATCTGAGTATAAGATTTGGACGCGATGAATCCTATTGCACGTACCGCGCTGGAGGTGTTTGACTTGGTCGGAGCGCGCACGGTGCCACGGAGGGCGCTCGAAGATGCGCTGGCGGCGAATGGCGCGCTGTGCCGCGAGACTTGCGAGGGCGTGCTGAACGATTTGGTCCGGGAGAGACTGATTTCTGCCGAGGATGGCGGCGTGATGTTCCGGCGGACTGAGTTGGGGCGGCTGGCTTTGGCTGGGCCGATGGATCTGACCCTATACACGCGCGCCGGATGCCATCTGTGCGAAGAGATGAGAGCCGCTCTCCGGCCGTTGCTGCACGAGTTTGGGGCGCGTTTGGGGGAAGTGGACGTGGATGAAGACGTTGATTTGAGCGCGATGTATGGGAGCGACGTGCCTGTGCTGCTCCTGGGAGGGCGCAAAGTGGCCAAGCACAGGCTGGATGTGGCACAGATGAGAAGGCAATTGGCGGTGGCCAGAGGGCGGTAGGGGTACTGCCCAAGCTTTGGGTTATATTGCCGCTGCCAGGACGGAACGCTAGTGCCTGCCTTCGGATTTGGCGCCGAAGGATTCTTCGGGCACGTCACCGGGCCGGCCCTTGACGCGGTCGTACTCGGAAAGTTCACAGACGGAGCCGAGGCCTTCGTTGTAGAACGTGGGGAGGCCTAGGACGCTCCGAAGATCTTCGTTGAAGCGGCGCAGATTGACGAGCTGCGCGGCCAGAGCCGGGAGCTTTTTTCCGTCGGAGCGCAGCAGGAATTTCTGGTAGCCGGCGTCCCACAGGCGGGTGAACAATCCGACGGAAATCACGCTGGGCAGCTCCGTCATCTCGAATCGCCCGTCATGGGTGCGGCGGAACTCGGCTCCGCAGCCGTACCGTTCCACGCGCACGACGCCCCCTGTCGAGTTCACTGCGAACCCGGCGCGAGGGAGCGCGTCCATCTGATCCTTGCTGAACCTCTCGTTGACGTACCACATGGACTAGATCTGCTCCCCCAGCCCACGGATGCGCTCGTCGAGATCGGCAAGCGTGCTCTCGAGAAGCTCGCGGTGACGGGAATGGCGCGCGGAAGCCAGGTCGGCGGCGATTCGTTTGCGGGCCAATTTCAGCTCCTCGCGTTTTCGCATGCGCTCTCGTTCCTCTGAGCTGCTCGCCAAGTGTGCTTTCCGCGGGTGAATCTCGGCGGGGTCTTCGCGCTGTTCTTCGACTGCCTTGCTTTCCCAGCCTCGCGCCATCGGAGGCAGATTATAACCCAGGCCTGCCGGGCGCGCAGGAATTGCGGGGGTGCAAAGTGGGCCTGTGTTTTTCTAGCCAGGTCTGTTATGCTCGCCCACAACATGCTCATGCAGCTTCCCGAGCGCTGTAGCATCCAATAACAGGGGCGGCCGCGCCCGCACGTCCTCGCGCAACGGCCGTGAAAATCCGCAGGAATAAGAAATGAGTGGGGGAAGACAATCCGCAGGAGTCGTCACTGCACGCGAAGCCAGCCGGCTGGGCGTGACGCTGGTGGACCGCATCGGCAACACCCCGTTGTTGCGGCTGGAGCGTGTGGGCCGGGAGTTCGCGCCCGTCGAATTCTACGCGAAAGTGGAGTGGTGCAACCCCGGTGGGTCGGTAAAAGACCGGCCAGCGCTCAGCATGATTCGCGCGGGAGAACGAGCCGGGGCTCTGCGCCCGGGGAAGACGATCCTCGATGCGACTAGCGGGAACACGGGAATCGCTTACGCAATGCTGGGAGCAGCGCTCGGCTATGCAGTGAAGCTCTGCCTGCCGGCGAGCGCCTCGGAAGAGCGGAAACGGATCCTGCATGCGTTCGGCGCCGAGCTGGTAATTACGCCCGGCGACGAAGGATCGGACGGGGCTATTCGCCGCGTCCGCGAGCTATACCTGGCCGACCCGGACAAGTATTTCTACCCGGACCAATACAGTAACCCGGCAAATTGGCGGGCGCATTACCGGACGACGGCGGAGGAGATCTGGGCGCAGACCGATGGGCGCTTGACGCACTTCGTGGCCGGGATGGGGACCAGCGGGACGTTCGTGGGCACGGCACGGCGGCTGAAGGAGCGCAACCCCGAGATTCGGTGCATCAGCTTGCAGCCCGACGCGCCGTTCCATGGCTTGGAGGGATGGAAACACATGGCGTCCGCGATTGTCCCCGCGATTTACGATCCCTCGGTGGCGGACGACAATTTCGAAATTCAGACGGAAGACGCCTACCAATTGGCCATGCGCCTGGCCCGCGAAGAAGGCTTGCTTGCCAGTCCGAGCTCGGCCGCCGCGCTGGCCGGAAGTTTTCGTGTGGCGGCGCGCGTGCCACGCGGAGAACGGGCGGCGATCGTGACAATTTTCCCCGACTCGGGCGACAAATATCTCAGTGAACGATTCTGGCAGGAGCAGTAGACCCGATGCGGCTGCGGATTACTGCGCGAGTGCGCGACGCCATCCAGAAGCATGGGGCGTGCGGCTATCCGGACGAGGTATGCGGCGCGCTGCTGGGTCGGGAAGTGGACGCGGAGGGAAAAGGCGCTCAGCGCGAGGTGAGCGCGGTATTGCCGCTCGAAAACCGGCGCGAAGACTCGCGGCGCAACCGCTTTTCGGTGACGCCGGAGGACGTGCTGCGGGCCGAGCGCGCCGCGAGGGATCAGCGCTTGGAGCTCGTTGGCTGGTACCATTCGCATCCCGACCATCCCGCGCGCCCGAGCGAGTTCGATCGCGAGCACGCCTGGCCCTGGTACAGCTACGTGATTCTGGGAATTGCGGCGAGCGGGCCCGGTGAGATGACGTCCTGGCGGCTGGCGGACGACCGCAGCGGGTATGCGCCGGAAAGCATCGAAGTGGCCTGAGGGGGAAGAGCGCATGACGGTGACAGTGATGATTCCGACTCCGTTGCGGGCGTACGCGGAGAAGCGTGACCACGTCGAAGTGGCGGCGAAGACGGTTGGCGAGGCGCTCGATTCGCTGATTGCGCGCCATGGCGAGCTGCGGCGCCACTTGTATCAGGACGATGGGCGGCTCCGCAGCTTCGTCAACGTTTACGTGAACGACGACGACATTCGGTATTTGCAGAAAGAAGCGACTCCCGTGAAGGATGGGGACACCGTGAGTATTGTGCCCAGCATTGCCGGAGGAGCTGCCAGGTGAATGGAGTGAGGAAGATGGGGACGAACACAGCGCCTGCGGAAGCGGCTCCAAACGCGACGTTATCGAAAGAAGAAATCCTTCGCTATAGCCGCCACTTGATCATGCCGGAAGTGGGCATGGAGGGGCAGCTCAAATTGAAGCAGGCGCGCGTGTTGATGATCGGAACGGGAGGATTGGGCGCGCCCCTCGGCCTGTACCTGGCCGCTGCAGGAGTGGGGCATCTGGGCCTGGTGGATTTCGATAAAGTGGATTTCACCAACCTGCAGAGGCAGGTTACTTTTGGAACGAGCGACGTGGGCCGGCGGAAAGTGGAAGCGGCCCACGAACGCTTGACCAACCTCAATCCAGACATCCAAATCAAAGTCTTCGAGACCATGCTCACGAGCGCGAACGCGCTTGAACTTTTCCGTGAGTACGACATCATCGTCGACGGCACCGATAACTTTCCGACGCGCTATCTCGTGAACGATGCGTGTGTGCTCTCCAGAAAAATCAATGTATATGGCTCGATTTTCCGGTTCGAGGGACAGGCCAGCGTATTCGGCGCCCCCGGCGGCCCCTGCTACCGATGCCTGTATCCTGAGCCGCCTCCGCCGGGGCTGGTCCCGTCGTGCGCAGAGGGCGGTGTCCTCGGCGTGCTGCCGGGAATTGTCGGATCCATTCAGGCCATGGAAACGATCAAACTCATTCTCGGAACGGGCGAGCCGCTCGTCGGCAGGCTCTTGCTCTTCGACGCCCTCATGATGAAGTTTCGCGAATTAAAGCTGCGGAAGAATCCGGACTGCCCGATGTGCGGTGAGAAACGGACGATTACCAAGCTGATTGATTACCAGGAGTTTTGCGGCATTCGAGGAGAGGAGCCGGCGCCCACGGTGAGCGTGCCGGAAATCACCCCCAAAGAACTCAAGGCCCGGCTCGACCGCGGAGACGATCTCTTCATTCTCGATGTTCGCGAGCCGCATGAGTACCAGATTTGCCAGTTAGGCGGTTACTTGATCCCGCTCGGTGATTTGCCCCGCCGCGTGAGCGAACTAGACAGCTCACGAGAGATCGTTGCGCACTGCCGGAGCGGCAAGCGCTCGGCGGATGCCGTCGCCTTCTTGCGGGAGGCGGGATTCAGGAAGATATGGAATTTGAGGGGCGGAATTCTGGCCTGGTCGGATGATGTGGATCCACGGGTGCCGAAATACTGAGCCCCAAAAACGAAAAGGAGACGCGAGATCATGGCTGGCGCAAAAATCACCGTACGGGAGAATGGCTCGCTTCTGGTCGAAGGCGACGTGACCATCGTGGACCCTAGCGGGAAAGCCTTTGGGCTCGGGGGACGTACAGCCGTATCGTTGTGCCGCTGCGGACATTCGAACAACAAACCGTTCTGTGATGGCTCGCACAAAACCTCCGGCTTCACCAGTCACTGCGAAGCACGCGATCTGCCGCCTCCCGCCCCGAAGCCGTAGGTTCCCGATACAATCGCAGGCGGCTGCGGCGGCGGGCGTCACTCGGGCGGTTCGATTTCCGTGAGGCGTCTCCACATCATCGGTGCCACTTCTCTTGCGGCTTTATGGGTGTACCTCTGCACGGCGCTGGTTCCCACAGCCGCAGGCGCGCCGCAGCAGGCCGGCTCCGGGCCGTATTCCCTCGACTTCGCCCTCGAACCGCACTTGCAAGTCATCACCTTCCACACGCAGCAGGGGCGCGTCCGCGTCACGTTGCCACAGCCGCTGTTCGCGGGCCAGGCGTATTCCGGGACTGTCGAGGCCATTCTCGAGGGAGCGAGCACGGCGACTTCCGTCTACACGGTTGAAATTGCGGGCAAGCGCGCGGTGGTCAAAGACCGCGCCATTCGGTTCACCGCACCGGAGGCCGGCCGCGCGCCCACGATTCTGCGCGATTTTCGGGAGAACGAAATTGCGCGGTTCGACCTGACCGTCTCCACGGCCGGGCCGCACGCGCCCGCATCGCCCGGCGTGTGGCAGGGCGACCGGTTTCGTGTCCCGGAGATGATCGAGGTCAATGCGCCGGTCCCGCTACTGGGACCATTCGACGGGAACTCGGCGACAACAGGATTCAAGCTCCGAGGCGTGCAGTGCGAGCTGCTGACCGAGGCGCCCGGAATCGCCATGGCACGCTGCCTGAGCGACCGCGGAGGGCCGCTGCCTGCAGGCCGTGCCCACTACGAAATCACCAAAGGCGGGGCGAAAATAGAAGCTGATACGCGCGCTGTGTCCGTAGAGCTGACCGGCGTGCCGAAGGATCTCGCGAACGGAAAGTACGTGAAGATTCGGCTCACGGTCACAGGGCTGGCCGGGTTGGACCGCGACGCCGAAATCCGCCTTGAAAACCTGACGCCGACCCTCGCGAGCATCGACCGCGACCCGCCCCTCTGTTATTTCCCGCACGATCTGGAGTACTTCTTCATCCAGCCCAAGGACGTGAAGGCCGGCGGGACGTACATCACTGAGCGTTCACTCATGGGCATTCAGTACGGCGACCCCATCCGATTGACCGCAAACCTGGTGATTCCGACAACGCCGCACGAGGCAGCCGAACAAATCCTGCGCACGCCCCGGAAGAACCTCAGCAAGTTTCCAGGAGTCGAGCATGCAGAGGCGCTCGCGGCATTCGGCGACTCGGAGTTTCCACTCCTGGCGGAGTTCCTGACCGACGGTGAACTGGCCTGGGCGGCCGAGGACGTGCTGTTCCAGGACCGCCAGAAGGCGGCGCCACTGCTGCTCGCCGCGATTCCTCGGATGGGCGGCCAACCGCTTGAGACGGCGATCGATCTGTTCCGTCACTGGGCGGAGGAAGACGCGGAATTCCCGTACCGGCGTGAGCTGCACGACGCTTCGCGCGCTGTGCTCCAAAAAGGCGAGAGCGTCAGCGCGACCTACGCCCTGGCCACGACCGGTTCAGATGCGGACATCACATTGCTCAGAACGGTGTATGAGCGCCAGCAGAAGGCTGTGGGCGGTGCGAATCCGGTCAGCCCGTTTATCGAGGCGACCGAGGCGGCCCTGGCGCGCCTCGGCTCCCCTGAGCAGATTGCAAATATCAAAGCCGGCCTGCGCACCGAGGTAAAGACCACCGCGGATTCCGCTGTCTTCACGCGCGCCGCGAACCAGGCTGCCTTCGCGGGCAGGGAAGAATTCGTGCCGCTGCTGTGCGGCCATTTGAACGACCCGCACTGGTCGTTCGGGGACTATGGAATCTATCCCGCCGCGAGCGCCGCAAACGCGATCAACGCCATCCGGCATGCCAAACTTTCTCCACCGGAGTTGGCCGCCCTCTGCGCGCATCCCTAGCCCGGTTGCTCCTACGGTCTTTCGGCGAGGCGTTTCTCCCACGCCTCTTGTTCGCTCTTTCCCCAGTGATGGATGCCCAGCTTGTGGCCGTCTGGGTCGGTCATTTCGACCATTCCGCTCGGCATGTACCCCGGGTATTTAATCGCCGGGACGTTCACGCCGTTCGCGATCAGATGCTCGCACAAGCCCGGCAGGTCGGGCGTGTACATCGCCAGATAGACAAACTGGCCCGAAGCGTCGAAGGGATGTTCGGCGCGGAGGAACATGATGGCTCCGCCTTCGCAGTGCATGCGCGCCCACCCGATCGGCGTGCAACGGTCCGTATCGATTAGCGTGAATCCCAGCAATTCATAGAAGCGGATCGAACGTTCGATTTCCGCGACGTGGTAGAGCGGCGTCGAGTAGGCGGCTTTGGGTGGCATGGCGGTGGAAGTGTACAACGCGGCTTCCGATCTGATATCAACGGTCCCGCCAATTTGGAATCTGAGCCTGCACCCGCGATCGTCTCTTTTTCGAGTTCGCAGCATCGAATTGGTCGAATGAGTAGAGGAGATCACAATGGCCGCCAAGATTGCTGATTCCATGTTGCACGCCATCGGCAATACGCCGGTGGTCCGGCTGAACAAGGTAGTTCCGCCCGATTCTGCCCGCGTGCTGGTGAAGCTGGAATACTTCAGCCCCACCGGCTCCTATAAAGACCGCATGGCGCTGGCCATGATCGAGGAAGCGGAGAAGCGGGGTGTATTGCGGCCAGGCATGACTGTGGTGGAATACACGGGCGGAAGCACCGGCTCATCTCTCTCGTTTGTGTGCGCGGTCAAGGGCTATCGCTTCCGCGTGGTCTGTTCGGACGCGTTTGCGAAAGAAAAACTGCAAACGATGAGGTTGTTCGGCGGCGATCTGGATTTGGTGCCCAGCCAGGGAGGCAAGATCACTCCCGACCTGATCCCCCGCATGGTGGAACGGGCGAAAGAGATCGTCAGCGAGCAGTCGAGCTACTTCACTGACCAGTTCCGCAACGCGGACATGCTGAAGGGTTACGAGGGAATGGCTCACGAACTCATCGAACAGTCCGAAGGCCGCATAGACGCGTTCTGCGGCGGCGTAGGCACGGCGGGAATGCTGATGGGTGTTTCGCGCGTACTGCGGCAACTCAAGCCCGCGCCGAAGATCGTCGCGCTCGAGCCGGCCAGCTCGCCCGCAGTCTCCAAGGGCACCAGCGGAACTCATCACATTGAGGGAGTGGGCAGCGGCTTCGTGCCGCCGCTGCTCCGCAAGGGCTCCTACGACGAAGCCTGCGGCATTGACGAGGGAGAAGCCCGGACAATGGCGCGGCGACTGACCAGGGAGGAAGGGATTTTCGCTGGCACTTCGACAGGTATGAACGTCGTCGGGGCTCTCGCTCTGGCCCGCGAATTGGGAGCGGGACGCACAGTGATTACCGTCGCCGTGGACTCCGGTTTGAAGTACCTCGCTGGGGATTTGTACGCGGACCTGGCGTAAAGCTCTCCCGCTGGTCGTATTGCATTCCGCTTCCTGGCCGGTTATCGGGCAGCTAACCGATTGTGGACCATTAACGAGTTGGCGACTCCCTGCGAAAACCGGACTGTACAACCTCCGCAGCCAGAGGGAGGATAAACGACGCATCCCGCACGGAGCGGATCCGCAATGAGTTCCCCTTCCGACTCCTAGGCGAATAGTCTTCGGGGGGCAGACTATGAAGTCCAATGTGGAACGCGCCGAAAAACGCGTCCCTATGGCCATCGCGGTACAGCTTTCCGGCCATGCAAACGTGCAGGGAACGGAGAGCACATTTACCGAGAATGTAAGCGCCAATGGCGCGCGCGTGTATTCCGTGCGGCCGTGGCGGAAGAACGACCGGCTGGTGCTTTCCTCCCTCCCGGGAGGGTTCCGCTCGCTGGCCCGGGTCACCTACTGCCAGTCCCTACAGGGACAGGGGTTCGCTCTCGGGCTGCAATTCCTGGAAAAGACGCACGGATGGGTGATCGAAGTCCCGCCGGCGAATGAAGTGAAACTTTCAGCCTGAAGTATTACCAAATTCAAATTGAAAATTTGCCTGAAAGGCTCGGAGCCTCGGGCCTGGCAGTTTCGCGGTGTCGAATTTCGAACCGCCGTGGACGAACCACGGGCCTCGATCTCTCGGACTCGCTGCTGTACACGTCAGAAGGGAAGCAGCGGCTAGTCGAGGGCCAGGTCGAACATGAACATTCCGGGTGCTCGCCGCCCTTCGAAGTGCGTCTGAACGTGCAGGGTGCGGGTTTGGCCTGCGCTGAAGTCGCCGGTAATCTCGTGTATCACTCCTTTGCCCGCCTTGCGGTTTCCTAGAAAGACGGTGATCGTATGCGTTCCCGGAGGGATAGCTTCGATCCGGGAGAGCGACTCCGCGCCACCTTCCATCACAGCGGGGCGTTCGAACAAAACCTCGCCATCCACCATGACGGCAAAATCGCCGAATTTGGGAAGATTCGTGACTTCCACGTCCACCTGTGTTTTTCTTGACGCGCCGGGACGCCCCGATGTATCGCCGCCCTGCTGTGCCGTGGTCGAGTGCGTGGAGGCGAGATTTTTCGCCGTGTACCGGACGGTTCGGGGCGAACCCACCGGGCCGAGTTCGGGCATTTCCTGGTCATTCAGCTTCAGGTGAAGCGCGCCCGCGTTGTCTGTGCGCACCTGGAGAATCTTGTTGGCGCCCGCCCTCCAGGTTCCTCCCTCGCGAAGCGAATGCATTTCCGCCGGATTGTCGTCTGAAGTGATTTCCACGTTTGCAGGCGCGGTCGCCGAAACTTCCAAACGCAGGGGAAAGCTGCTCACATCGGGCAAAGGCTCAGCCGTCGGAGGCTTCTCCTCGGGCTTTTCCACCTTCGCCGCTGCGGCGGGCTTTGGCGCTGGCGATGGTTTGTTCTCCACAGGCTTCGAAGGAGCAGGCGCCGGCGTGACCGGCGGCGGATTCGAAGCCGGTTTCGCGTCGGCTGCGGGCGCGGCTGCCGTTTGAGTCGGTGTCGGAAGCTGCGGAGCAGGTACCGGCTGCTGGCGGGCGGCAAGTTCCGCAGCCTCGCGATCTTTTTGTTGCTTCAGCATCCAGGCGCCGCCGGCGAGAACGACTAGCAGCAGAGCGGCCAGCAAGCCGATCCATATTTTTGCGCTGGAGCGTGGCGGCTCCGCAGCCGGCACAACGCGGAGGGGAACTTCAGGCGCCGGCTGTCGTGGCGCGGCCGGCGCCTGAGGCGTCTGTGGCGCCTGCAGTCCGGAGCGGCGCATTTGGGCGCTCGAGCCCAGCGGAACAGTAACTGCCGTCGAAATCGTACGGCCAGGACTCGTCCCCGCGGGTATGGGCGTGCGAATCCCTGAAGCCGTGGAAGTGGGCTGCCCCGTACGCAGAGCCGCAAGCTCCGCGGCCAGCTCGTCGCCGGTCTGATGACGCGCTGCGGGATCTTTGGCCAGGCACTTCAGGATTATCCCTTCCAGCGCTTGGGGGATGCCGGGATTGAGCTGTCGCGGCGCGATCGGCTCCGTGTGAACAATTTTGTAAGAGACAGCCGTGATCGTGTCGCCGGTAAAAGGCTTGTCACCCGTCGACATCCAGTAGAGGATCACGCCCAGGGAAAAGAGATCGGAGCGGCCGTCGAGCGGCATGCCCGTGAATTGCTCCGGCGCCATGTAGGCGGGCGTGCCCAGGAGCGTGCCGGTGGAGGTCACCTGCGCCTGCGTGAGTTTAGCCACGCCAAAATCCATGATTTTGGCTCGCTCGGGTGTGCCCGTGAGCTGTACGTTGGCCGGCTTGATGTCGCGGTGGATTACGCCATTTGAGTGCGCATAGGCCAGGGCTTCCGCCAATTGCTGGCCGATTTCACACACTTTGTCGAGCGTATAGTGCTCGCCGGAATTCAGCACGTCTTCGAGCGTGCGGCCGGGAACGAACTCCATGACCAGGTAGGGCGTCTCGCCTTCCACCCCCGCGTCGAAGACGGTCACGATGCCGGGGTGCGCCAGCCGTCCCGCGGCGCGCGCCTCGCGCGTAAACCGCTCCCGGTATTGCTCCGCCATGGGGCCGACCAGCGCGGAGGCGTGAATGGTTTTCACCGCCACCACGCGGTCCATCACCGGGTCGCGGGCCTTGAACACCGCGCCCATTGCGCCGCTGCCGATTTCTTCGACGACCTCGTACCGACCGTACTGCTTCATGGCAATTCTCGACGAACTCTACCATACCTAAACACGCGGGGCGGACGGCGGTTGCGCCGCCGTGCGCGAAACGGTAAAAGAAGTGCGACCATGGTCGCGCCCCCGTTTCCCAGCCGGACATACGATCCATCTGACCTCAAACTCCCGCAGATGGCCCCCTGGGCGCGCGCCCTGCGCGCGTTTGGTGTGCGGCTAGGCCTTCAGGGCACCCCGTTTGCCGTCAACGGAGTGCTGCGCCGCAGGCTGTACGTGCGGCGGCACAAAATGTGGGAGTACGCGGCGAGTGCGGCGTGCCTGTTTGCTGAAGGCGAGAAGCCCCTGCGAATTCTCGATTTTGGAGGCGCGGCCACGCTCCCGATTTATTTCTTCGCGGCCCGCCGGTGCCAAGTCGCCTGCCTGGACATTGACGAGCGGCTCTGCGAAGCGACCCGGCACGCTGCGGCACGGCATCGCTGGAGCTTGCGCGTATCATCGGAGAACCTGCTCGAGTCGCCGCTCCCAGCGGAGCTATCGGCCCCGTTCGATGCCGTCGTCTCAGCCAGCGTTCTCGAACATCTGCCAAAAAATCAGCAGGCGGATGCCGTCGCGCGGCTGGCGGCGCTTATCCGGCCGGGCGGTAAGTTTGTCATTACATTCGATTTTGGCGCCGATGCTCCGCAGCCGGGAGCCGTGCGCACCGTGGGGGAAGTGGAACGCTTGGTCGCGGCGAGCGGCCTCGAATGGATTGGAGGACACCCGTTTCGCGATACGCGGACCCGCTTCGCGCTGGACCGGCGCTATCCGGATTGCCAGTTCACTTTTGGTGCGATGTTTCTTGAGCGGCGGGGCTAAAGCCGTTCAGTGGACAAATCCCACTTTCGGTTCGGGAGCGCTTCCTGACGTTTCCGGAATGGTCCCGAATTGCGATTCATAGCGGCCGATGTTTTCCGCGAGAGCGCGCAGCAGGCGTTTTGCGTGACCGGGGCTCACGATGACGCTGGACATCAGTTTCCCTTGCGGGGCGTTGGGAAACACGTAAATAAAATTGAGTGTGAACTCCTCCGCGTTGTGGTGGATCATGACCAGATTGGAATAGGCTCCCTGGAGCTCCTTTTCGTCTGCTTTGATCTGGAGCTGGGGTTCTGGTTTGGGCTGATCGGTCATGGCCGCCTCCTCGTGCGCAGACCACTATAGCAGAGCTCGCTCGTGCGCGCCGTCTGGCAAACGATCGCATGGGGCACATCCGCAGAAATCAAGCTTGACTTCAGACCAGGATTAACGCTACTTTAGTTTTTCAGTTAAGCGCGATTAATAAACTCTGCGAGTCGCAATGCAGGACGCATACGAAAATGTGCTCGAAGCCCCGCCGCTGGCGAATGCCGCGGCAGATGGCGTTGCTGTCGGGGCGTGCGTTCCGTCGCTTCCCGAGTCCTATCGCACCGTCCGCGTGCCGGCCGGCCCGGGGTTCCTGCGGCGAATGCTCGCTTATGCCGGGCCCGGCTATCTGATCGCCGTCGGCTACATGGACCCTGGCAACTGGGCCACTGACGTTGCTGGAGGCTCCCAGTTCGGCTACACGCTCCTCTCGGTTGTGCTGCTGAGCAGCCTGATGGCCATGTTTTTGCAGGCCCTGTGCGTCAAGCTGGGCGTGGCCACAGGCCGCGACCTGGCGCAGGCCTGCCGCGAGCATTATTCCAAGCGCACAGCGATTGCCCTGTGGCTGGGCAGCGAAATCGCTATCGCGGCCTGCGATCTGGCGGAGGTGCTGGGTTCGGCGGTCGCGCTGCAATTGCTTTTCGGCATTCCGCTGATTTGGGGCGTTCTGATTACAGCGTTTGATGTGCTGCTGATTCTGCTTCTTCAGGGCCGCGGCTTCCGCTGGATCGAAGCGTTCGTCATTTCGCTCATCTGCCTCATCGGTGTGTGCTTCGCCTACGAGCTGTTGCTCGCTCGGCCCATCTGGGGCCTGGCAGCAGGGGGCCTTGTTCCGTCGGCCGAAATCCTTCGCAACGGCGCGATGCTCTATATCTCTGTGGGAATTCTGGGCGCCACGGTCATGCCCCACAACCTGTACCTGCACTCGAGTCTGGTGCAGACGCGGTCGTATGCGTTGGACCCGGCCGGAAAGCGAGAGGCGATTCGCTTCGGGATCCTGGACTCGTCGCTGGCGTTGGGCTTTTCGTTCTTCATCAACGCGGCGATTCTGGTGCTCGGTGCCGCGGCCTTCCACGTTCGTGGGATGCACAGCGTCGCCGAGATCAGCGACGCCTACAAGCTGCTCAGTCCGGTTTTGGGAGCGACCCTCGCGAGCACGGTCTTCGCCGTGGCTTTGCTGGCTTCCGGACAGAATTCAACCCTGACGGGAACGCTCGCAGGCCAGATTGTGATGGAAGGATTTCTGCGCTTCCGCCTGCGTCCCTGGCTGCGCCGCCTGGTCACGCGGCTTGCGGCAGTGGTCCCTGCGGCGTTGGTGATCGGGCTCATGGGGCCGAACCGGGTCACCAGCCTGCTGATTTTGAGCCAGGTGATTCTGAGCCTGCAGCTTCCCTTCGCGGTCGTGCCGCTGGTGCAGTTCACTTCGAGCCGCTCAAAGATGGGGGAATTTGCGAATCGGCCGGCCACAGTGGCGCTGGCATGGTTCGCTGCTGCGGCGATTGTGGTGCTCAACGCGCTCCTGCTCTGGCAGATCTATCGCGGCGTCTAAGCGGGGATTCTCACTATCCAAAGAAAGCCGGGAAAAACGAATCCGGTACGTCAGGGTATGTGGGTTGGTCTGCCGTAGGGGCACGTCCTGCCGGTCGCTGTGAACCGGGCGGCCCCTCCACCCAGGTTAGTGGATCGCCGATAGGGCTTTGGCCACTTCCTCAACATCCGGCACGACTGGGATGTCGTAGTTCTTAGCCCAGGCGATTTTTCCGTCCTTGCCGACGATGAAAATCGCGCGCCCCGTGATTCCTTTATCCGCTAGGTACACGTCATACGCCGTGCCCACGGCGCCGCGGGGCTGGAAATCGGCTAGCAATGGATACTGAATATTCATTTTTTCGGCGTATGCCTTGTGCGACCAGGCGCTATCCACGCTGATTCCCAACACCTGGGCATTGAGCTGCTCGAAGCGCTTCATTTCGTTCACCACGCACGCGTGTTCCTTGGTGCATGTAGGGCTCCAGTCCAATGGGTAGAAGATGAGGACCACGTTCTTCTTTCCCCGGAAATCGGCGAGCTTCACCTCCTGTTGGGACTGGTCCTTCAGCGTGAATTCAGGGGCCATCTGGCCCGCACCAACCGTCATGATTCCTCCTTATCGCTCCCCGCCTTGCAGCGGCACCAAGTGCCGAGTCTCTGTCTTAGAATGAAGTTCTTTAATCTGCGCCGCGTCCGTATGATAGCGAAAGGGCCGCGCCGGTGGCAAATTGAGCCATCCGAAGAGTGTGAGCGAGTTGCGCCAAATCGTAGACCGTTATCTGGCTCTGGCTGGGGCATTTGGCGCTGCCGTACCGCTCAGTTCATTTGCATTCGGGGCGCAGGAGACCGCGCGGCTCTTCAGTGCGTTCGATGAAGACTACCAAGTGAGCCGCTACATGAGATTCTCGCGTCAGGCGGGCGCGGAATTTTCGATCAACGGTTTTCCGCAGACCCACGTGGCGCTCGATGCGGAGATCCGCAGCCTTCTCTAAGACCACCAGCAAAACGGGGGAGCTCCAAGTCGCCCCTACGTCGCGGGAACGGTGACGCGTCCGAGCCTGTGTTGGAGCGCCTCGTGCTGCTTCCAGATCTCCTGGGGCAGCGCGGATCCGAAGCGCCCGAAGAATTGTCGGGTGGAATCGAGCTCGGCTGTCCAGTCCGCAGGATCCACTCGCAGCAGCTCTTCGATGGTGCGGCGCTGGATCTTTAGGCCGTCCAGCGTGAGCGCTTCCGAAGCGGGCACAAATCCGATCGGCGTCTCCGTCGCGTCGGCTTTTCCTTCAACCCGCTCGACTACCCACTTCAGCACACGCACGTTTTCTCCGTAGCCCGGCCACAGGAATTTCCCGTCGGCGCCTTTGCGGAACCAGTTGACGTGGAAGATGCGCGGGGCTTTTGGAATCTTTGTTCCCATCTCGAGCCAGTGGCCGAAATACCTCGCCATGTTGTAGCCGCAGAAGGGGAGCATGGCCATCGGGTCACGCCGGGTGATTCCCGTCTGGCCCGTGATTGCGGCCGTGGTCTCAGACGCCATGGTAGCGGCGACGAACACACCGTGCGCCCAATCATGGGCTTCGTACACCAGCGGCGCGACCCGCGCGCGCCGTCCACCGAATAGGAAGGCAGAAATGGGCACGCCTTCCGGGTCTTCAAAGCGCGGTGAAATGGAAGGCGTCTGTTTGGCAGGAACGGTGTACCGCGAATTGGCCTGGGCCACGGGCTCGCTGCCGCCCACGTGGGGACGTCCGCGCCAATCGATGGTCCCCGAGGGCGGCGCGCCGTTGATGCCCTCCCACCAGGGCTCGCCGGAGGGGGTTAGCCCCACGTTTGTGAACACAGAATTGCTTCGGACCGCGGCCATGACGTTGGGATTAGTCTTCTCATTCGTCCCCGGTGCTACTCCGAAAAATCCCGCTTCTGGGTTGATGGCGCGGAGCGTCCCATCGGAGGCCACGTGCATCCACGCAATGTCATCGCCTACCGTCGTGACTTTGTACCCTTCCTTTTCGAGCGCAGAGACCATCATTGCCAGGTTGGTTTTGCCGCATGCGGAAGGAAATGCCGCCGCGATGTAATGGGTTTTGCCGGAGGGTCCGGTGAGACCCACGATCAGCATATGTTCGGCCATCCAGCCTTGCTCCCGTGCCATCCAGCTCGCGATACGCAGCGCAAAACACTTCTTCCCCAGCAGCGCGTTGCCCCCGTACCCGGAACCGATGCTCCAAATGAGTTTCTCCTCGGGAAAGTGGAGCACGTATCGGCGGTCGGGGCTCAGGTCTCCGAGCGAGTGCAGCCCGGGAACAAAGTCCGCGGAATTGCCGAGCCGGTCGAGCGCAACGCGGCCGATCCGCGCCATGATGTACATGCTGGCCACTACATAGGGGCTATCGGTGATCTCCACACCCACCTTGCTGAAGGGAGATCCGGCGGGCCCCATCAGATAGGGAACCACATACATCGTGCGGTCCTTCATGGCCCACCGGAACAGCCCGGAGACCTTTTCTTTGGCGTCGGAGGGCGACATCCAGTTGTTCGTGGGCCCGGCGTCATTCTGCAGCCGGGAACAAATGAACGTGATCTGTTCGGTGCGCGCCACGTCGCTCGGGTCGCTACGATGAAGGTAGCAGTTCGGATACGTCTTGGCATTCAGGCTGATCAATGTGCCGTCGGCCAGCATCCCCTCAACCAGTTGTTGGTTCTGGGCGGCCGAGCCGTCGCACCAGACGATTTTCTTTGGAGTAGTGAGCCGGGCCGATTCTTCAACCCACTGCTCGATCGGAGAGGCCATTCTTCCTCCCTGAGCTTCCCGTCCGGGGAAAGGATCCCTTTGCGTGCGGAGATCCCGGAGAATAAAAACCACGCCAGGCGCTGACCTGCCACACCCTCTTCGGTTTTCCTAGCCTATTCCGCGCCGCGGAGAATTGCAAGAATGCGCCGGATCATCGTTCGCCAAATTTTAAATTGATTCTTTACCGCCTTCCGAGCCAGCTAACGCGGAACCACCCGCTCGCCAAGTTCACGACTTGATCGTAAGAACCGGGCACTGGGCCCCGCAAACGACGCCGTACGCTTTAGTCCCGGGAATGTGACCGGAAAGAGCGCCGCTCCTCTTTGCGCCGATAACAATCAGATCCGCCTCTGTCTCGCGCGCCACCCGCAGAATTTCTGTCACCGGCTCGCCGTAGGCCACGTCGAGCTCCGGCTTGCAGTGTAATTCTTTCGTCTGCGGGACGAGTTCCTGCAATTGGCGGGTGACGAGCGCTCTTTCTGCGGCCGCGTCCCATTCCGGAAGGCCGGCCCTGAAAGGAATGACGTTCAACAGGATCAGTCTGGCACGATGCTCCTGGGCGATGGCAAATGCAAACGCCGCCTCGCGCTCCGCCGCCGGACCGAAATCGGTGGCAAACAGGATGGTTCGGAACTCGGCCTCGAACGGCGGTTCCTGCGTTACCGTCGGACCTACCGTCAGGACGGGAATGGATGCCTGGCGGAAAATCTGCTCAGCGGCCGAGCCGAAGACTGCCTTCAGTGGGCCGCTCATTCCGTGGGTGCCGAGGACGAGAAGGTCGATTTTTTGTGAGTCCAGCAAGGTCTCGAGCGCAGGCCACAGGGATCCTTCTTCGATCACGACTTTATGCGGGACGCTGTAGAAGCGTCCGGAATCCTCGATCGCCCTCACTTTCTGAAGGGCGAGCTCGCGGAATCTTTCCTTGCTAGGCGGCCCTGCATCGGGGTGAAGCACACGGTGGCCCTTGTGTGTAATCACATGGGTCAGGTAAATCCACGAGCCGAACCGGCGGGCTAGGGAAACCGCATAATCGAGCGCGCGGTCCGCAATGGGGGAAAAATCTGTGGCCACCATGATTCGCGAAAGTGAGATTTGCGGGATGGCCTGAGTTTTTTTCTGTTCTTTTTCTTCGAGCTTTACAGTCCCGGTCATTTCACACCCCCTCCCCGCCACGCCCTCGGTGCGTGGCCATGGTCGGCGCGCAGGGCAGGCGGCCCGCTCGGCGGCCTGGGGCAACTTTCCTCCTCGATCGGTCCCGCTTCCGTGATAAGCGTCACGCGCAAATGGTTCTCACATCACACGCTCTCTAACCTGTCCAACAGGCGGACTCTCTGGTCGGCCACGGTTTCCAGCCCAGCCGGGTGATATAGTCCGCTCATGTATGCAAGGAAGTGGTTTGTCGAAATCGAGATAGGCGGAATACGCCGGCCGTGTCCGCTGGACTGGCTCGATTCGTTTTGCATGCGCAATTTTACGAACGCTCCCGAATTCGACGATACCCTGCCCGCAGGCGAGGGTCGGCTTGAGGCGAGTTTTCGCGTGGATGCGGAACGATTGGCCGCCGCCTTCGGGGACTGGCTCACGAAACGAGGGAAGGGAAACGGGCAGCCCGTCCGGGTCTTGATGCGGCCGGAGTAATCCTGGAGGAGGAAGACAGGCCGTGTGACCTGCTTGAGCTCGGTGGCACATTTAGGATGGCGTACTGCTCAGCGCCGGCCTGGAGGGATTCAGGCAGGACGCGGAGCGCTTCGATGGGGCGCGGGAACTCCTGACGGCGGCCGCAACAGCTCGCGGATGCGGGGCAGAGCCTCCCGGGCCGCAGCCTCCCCTGCGGCGATCAATTCCTCGGTGCGTGAGAAATCGTCCCATCCGAACTCGCGGACGTCCGGACAGATAAGAACTTCAGCGGAGCGGTCCCGGCGCTGTAAAGCCTGCTGCTGCATGATGGCGAACGAACGCCAGAGTACTTCTCCCATGTGTTTCGGACGCGGTGCAGGCCCGGACATTCCCAAGTAGACTCCGATCACAATTTCGGCCCCGAGCGTGCGCGCGGCTTCCACGGGAACAGGCCCGATCAGAAACCCATCCACGAGCAGCCGGCCCTCGAATTCCACGGGCTGGAACAGCCCTGGATACGCGCACGAGGCGCGAAGGGCGATGCCCAGGTCACCTTTGGTGAAGTAAAACGGTTCGCCCGAGATCAAATCCGCAGCGCAAATCGCCAGCGGGCGCTTCATGCCCTCGATTCGCTCGATGCCGCAAAATTCGTACACGTAGCGTCCCATGCGCTCATTGGAGGCCAGGCCGTAACGCGAAAGGCTCCAGCGCGCGAAGTCTCGGAATGACGTGGACACCGCGCGGCGGGAGATGGCATCCAGCGGCATGCCACTCGCATAGGACGCCGCAATCAATCCCCCGACGCTGGTGCCCGCGACGCAATCCACCTGGATCCCGGCCTCTTCCAGAACGCGCAGGATGCCCAGATGGGAGATTCCCCGGGCAAAACCTCCGCCCAGGGCCAGCCCCAAGCGGGGCGGACGGAACGGTTCCGGATGGGGGCCCTGCGCGAACTCGCGGATGCGCCGCAGGCCGCTCTGCAAGAAATCCTTCAGGTTGTGTTTTGCCATCTTGGTCCTGGCCAGGGTCGCAGGGACCGGCCTCCCCACCGAGTCACCTTGAAGTGCGGGTCCTGCACCTTGGATGCTACTCTAGCCCGCACGGGCTGCCAACTGG
>DASPSB010000077.1:0-9593 GCA_035624135.1 Candidatus Acidiferrales bacterium
TGGTCGAATCGAATCTCGCCTGCGCTCGATCGAAATCGGGTTTGGTCAGGCTGGCGGTGCTGTAAAGATGCTTGGCGCGCTCGTAATCCTGAGCTGCATCGAGGTGCTGTGCTTCCGCTTGGGTGAGAGCCGCTGCCGCCGCATCGAGCTGATTCTTCAAATCCTGATGCCGAATCTGGGCGAGAACAGTGCCCCGGCTGACATAGTCGCCTGCGCCGATGTCGCGACGCCGCCCGTCTGCGCCCACCACCTGTTTAATTTCCGTTACGTACCCTGCGGACTTGAAGGACAAGCCCGCTTGTGCGAACGGCAGAATGGAAGCCGAGTAGCGCAAACCTTCTGAAGACGCATATAAAGTCACGTCCGCTAGACGAACAGGCGTTGCAGATTGGGCTGCCATTTGCCTAGCTTGATGACACCCGCTCGTAGCCGCCACGATCGCGAGAAGAAAAGCGGCTCTTGCTGGTCCAAGCCCTATCCTGAATTTCTTCCGCATGATTTCTACTCCTCTCCCATCGCCTTGCGCAGCTCCGCCAGAGCACTCCAGTAGGAGGAGAGTGCGTGCTGATAGTCAGAATTTGTTTCCGAACTGCGTGCCTGAGCCTGCAAGAAATCTTTTAGGAGCGCTGCCTGTTCCTTGTATTGGTTGCCGGTGACTCGTAACTGTTCCACGGCCGCTTCGTGGGCGGTCCGTGACGCCTGGAGCAGGAGATAAGCCTCTCGCCACTTACGGTACCTGGCACCAACTTCCACGTCGATCTGAGACTCCGTCTCCCCCACCCCATTACGCGCTTGTTGCACCTCGTTGGCTTTTTCGCGAATGGTATTCCGTTTCCGTCCCCAATCGAATGGCTCCCAAGTCAAAAGAAAGCCGGCCGTGGTCACGTTTGCCGGAAGAACTTGCACATTGGTGATCCCCTGATAGACCAGGTGGATGCTCAGGTCCGGGATATATTCGGCTTTCGCGAGACGCAGGTCGTATCCGGCTTGTTTTTCCTTCAGCTGCGCTTGCCGGTTCTCGGGCCGGTTTGCACGGGCTTCCTGGCGGGCCGATTCGAGGTTCAGGTCGCTGGTGGACTCCTCCGGCATGGGATCAACCCGAAATGGTGTGCCAACATCGCGGCCAAGCCGTTGGTTCAAGGCCTCCTGCTGCGTGGCCATCCCGTTCTCTGCCACGGACAACTCATAGCGCGCCTTTGCCAGGCGTGCATCCACGTCCAACGCATCCGCCCGCAGCACGGTCTTTTCCGCTTCGTATTGGGCGGTGGTCCGCTGTGCTTCCTCTAGGGTTTTCACCGCCTCACGCGCGGCATCCACGCTTGCCTGTGCCGCGACAAGATTGAAGTATGTGGTCCGGACTTCTGCAGCGATCTTCTGCCGCTCAGCCCGCACATCTTCGCGAGCGATATCCCGCCCAAGTTCCGTCGCCCGAATTCCCAAACCGATCTTGTATTGCTGCAAGAGTGGCTGATCGGCAAAAGCGGTCATGTAAGTGGTGAACACCGCCGGCGTGTGAATTTCGGACTTAGCCGCGGGAATTGGCCCGATGCCCGGATACGTGCCGAACACACCCGGCGGAATCGTGAAATTAAACGGCTGCAATAACTCGCCGCCAAGCATGGCAAATTGAAATTCTGGCAATCTCCGGCTGCGAGCCGTGCTCACTCGGAATTCGTACTTTTGCGCTTCGAGCGACGAAATCTTTACAAGCCGGTTGTTCGCGAGGGCGATAGAAACCGCTTCATCCAGCTTAAGGAGTGGCGCCGGGCTATCGCCAGGGGGTGCCTGCGCTTGAGCGGAGCAGACGTGCGGCCAAGCGAATACACAGATGACCAGGCCCAGAGGCAGGCGATTGAATCTCATGCTATTCCTCCGTTCCTCGCTATTCTCTTGGCACTCAGGCCGCGGAAAATCGTCGTCACCACTTTTTGGGCGGTGCGCTCGCTCGAAAGATGCTCAACATTCGCGAGGCCGTCGATGGCGAGCATGGTCAGCCCGTGAACCACCGCCCACGCGTAGAGGGCCGCAGTTTCCAAATCCGGTCTTCGGGTGAGTGCGGGGTCAAAGGTTCCAGTGCGCGCGCCCCGGCGGAGAATATTTGCCAGAACGGCCCGCGTAGCCACGCCCGCCTCTAGGACCTGTTCTGGACGCCACTCAGGGCCACTCAGCGCAGAACTGAACATCAGGCGATAGAGGGGCATTCCTGGTGCCGAAACTGACGTAGGCCATACCCATTCGTGACAATGCCGCGCGTGGATCCGCGATCTTGGCGACGGCCGCCGTCAGTTCGCTGCGCAGGAGATCGTGACCAGCCGCTGCCGCAGCATCCAGCAAGTCCCGTTTATGTGCGAAGTGGCTGTACGGCGCGTTGTGGCTTACGCCGGCCCGCCGCGCCACCTCTCGAAGGGAAAAGTTCCAGTCTCTGCCCTCGGCAGCAAGCTCCAGCGCAGCCTGAACCAGTGATCGGCGCAAATCCCCGTGATGGTAAGTGCCGGCCTTGCGCTTGGGCCTGTTTGTCGCGTTTGTGATGTTGTCCATGGGGCCCAGTCTCGCACACAATCTGGACAGTGTCAAGTTAAATCTTGACAGCGTCCAGATTCGCTCGCGCCCCTCGGGCTGCCCACCCCTGCAGTGCCCGAATCTCCCGGCGATTCACCGTTTGGAAGGCCTCAAACCCCGCGCGGTACATCCCTCAAACAGCGCAGCGGTCTGAGTCGAGAACGAGAATTCAGCTTGCTCTGGTCTGCCGAGCTTGCTGAGCCTTGGGAAACGGGAAGAGGCGAGGCGCGCTTTCCTCGCGTCAGGCCCTAGGCGCCTCGCCCGCCCCGCTCCGCTTATTGAATCGCCAGCACAGGCTGCGCCGTGCGCTTTTGGATGGGCACCAACTCCCGCACTTCGTAGCCCGTGTAGATCTGCCGCGGACGCGCAATCTTCTGCTCCGGGTCTTCCAGCATTTCCTGCCATTGCGCCAGCCAGCCGACTGTCCGCGGAATGGCGAAGAGCACGGTGAACAGGTCAGGCTTGAATCCCAGCGCCTGGTAGATAATCCCCGAGTAGAAGTCCACGTTGGGATACAGCTTGCGCTTGATGAAGTACTCGTCCTCCAGAGCCACGCGTTCGAGTTCCAGGGCGATATCCAGCTTGGGGTTCCGCCCCGTGGTCACAAACACCTGGTCCGCGGCCCACTTGATGATCCTGGCCCGCGGGTCGTAGTTCTTGTAGATGCGGTGCCCGAACCCCATGAGCTTCACGCCTCCGGCTTTCACCTTCTCGATGTAGGCCGGCACGCGGTCCTTGGAGCCGATCTCGTCGAGCATCTTCAAGACTTCCTCGTTTGCGCCCCCGTGCAGTGGGCCGGAGAGCGCCGCTGCCGCCGCGGCCGTGCACACGTATGGATCCGCTTCGGAACTGCCCACTGCCCGCATCACGTTTGCGCTGCAGTTTTGCTCGTGGTCCGCGTGCAGGATGAACAGGATGTCCAGCGCGCGGGAGAGCACCGGATTCGCCCGGTATTTCGGCTCTACCATGCGCCACAGCATGTTCATGAAATTCTCTGTGTAGCTCAGATCATTGTCCGGATACACGTAGGGGTAGCCCAGGCTGTGCCGATACGTGTATGCGGCAATCGTCGGAACCTTCCCGATTAGCCTGCGGATCTGAAGCTTGCGGACTTCCGGATCGCGCACTCTGCGTGCCTCCGGATAGAGCGAGGAAAGCGCAGCCAGGGTGCTGATGAACATTCCCATCGGGTGCGCGTCGTGATTGAATCCCTCCAGAAAGTTCTTCGTTTTCTCGTGCAGCATCGTGTGGCTCTTGATGTCCTTCACCCAGTTCTCCAGTTGCGCTTCGGTGGGGAGTTCCCCGTGAAGAATCAGGTAGGCCACTTCCAAAAACGTGCACTTTTCTGCGAGCTGCTCGATCGGATAGCCGCGATACCGCAGAATACCCTTGTCCCCGTCAATGTAGGTGATGCTGCTCTGACAGGCAGCGGTATTCAAGAATGCCGGGTCATAGCTCACCACCCCGAAATCCTCCGGGCCGCTCTTGATTTTCCTCAGGTCTGCAGCTCGGATGGCGCCTTTGAATAACGCCAGCTCATAGGCGGATTTTGTGCGTTGGTCAGTAATTTTCAAGCCTTCCTCAGCCATGTCTTCTTCTCCTTGTTCAGCAATGGAGCTGACACACCATAAGGGCGAGAGTCGCTCCCGTCCGCCGCAGGGTAGTGCGCCGTGCTCTTGGCGGCAGTGCTGGCAATCACGGGGTGTTGTGATGCTCGACGTCGAAGGGCCAGCGGGTTCTCGCTGCGGCAAGACAGGAATTGCAACACGTCGGCGGGGCGGTACCGCCGCTGGACACGATGCATATTACATATTGCACTGCACATCGCACATATGATATGTAGTATTCATGAGAGGCGCACCCATCACCCGCCTGTCCCTTCGCCAGCAGGTCCATTCCTGGCTTCTCCGCATGCTGCTGGAGGCCCGCTGGCATGAACTGGAGCGTCTCAACGATTCCGCGCTCGCCACCGAACTGGGCGTGAGCCGCACCCCCGTTCGCGAGGCGATGATTCAATTGGAAGCAGAGGGGCTTCTGGCTTGCGATCCGAATCGCGGCTTTTACGTGCCCGCTTTGTCTCGCGAGGAAGCAGAAGAAGTTTACCCCATCCTGTGGAGCCTGGAGCAGCTCGCCGTTTTTCTTGCCGCTGGAGCGACGAAGGATCTTCGCAAGAACCTTGAGCAGGCCGCTTCACGCGGCGCGCCGCCTTCCGATCCCCTGGCTGGGCTGAAGCAAGATCGCGGTTGGCATACAGCACTGGTGGAATCGAGCGGCAACCAACGCCTTATCGCGATGACCCGACGCATTGAAGCGATCACTCGCCGGTACGCTTCCGCGCTCCTCCATGAGTCCACGCTTGCCGAGCGTCGCGCCCGCGAGCATTCGCAGATCACCGAAGCCCTGGCCACGGAGCAGCCTGCCCGCGCCTTCGCTTTGTTGAAAATGCACTGGAGAGCGGAAATGGAAGAAGTTCTTGCGGCACTCGAAAAACGGGGTGAGATAACCGCCGCGGCAGTTCCTGCGGAAAAAGCGGCCGGCTCGAAGCGCTCAAGAGCAGCGATTGCCGGAAAACCTTGAGGCCTCAGTCTTGCCGGGCCACCGGGAGCTCCGCGAACGGCAAGTGCTGACCGATGGCCTGCCTCACTGCTTCTTCGTAAACCCGCGCCGCCACGGTCACATCTTCTAGAGCGATGCCGCTCGACTTGAACAGGGTCACCTGGCGGTCGTGCGTACGGCCTGCAAGTTTTCCGCTTACGACGTCGGAAAGCTCCCTGACCGCGGCCCACGCGTTGGCATCCTCGCCCAGAACTTCGATCAGATCACCCGCTTCGAGCCGGGCCTGCTCGCGCGAATCCACCACGATGATGCCGCAACGGCGGACGGCTTCTTCATCGAGTTCGCGCTTTTGCGGGAAATTGGCGCCGATGGCGTTGATGTGTGCCTCGGGAGAGAGCCATTCCCCGAAGACGACCGGCGTCGAGGACGAAGTAGCGGTGATGACGATGTCCATATCGCGCACGGCCGCTTCCGAATTAGCCGCCGCCGTTACCGGAACACCCAACCGAAGCGACATTTCACGGCAGAAGGCGTCGCAGCGTTCCGGGGTGCGGCTGAAAGCGCGGATTTCCTCGAGTTTGCGGACAGCAGCCACGGCTTCGAGTTGCGTTCTCGCCTGGATGCCGCTGCCCAGGATGCCGCAGCGTTTGGCATCCTCCCGGGCCATCAGCCGGGTGGCCACACCGGAGGCTGCTCCCGTGCGCATCTGGCCGAGGTAATCGGCCTCGAGCAGCGCGACGAGCTTGCCCGACTCCGCCTTGAACAAGGCCACCACAAACCGCAGCGCTCCTCCGCGGACGCTAGTGTAAATCTTCATGCCGCAATAGCCCGCATCGAAATCCGCCGCAGCCATGTAATGCATGTACGCGCGGCTGGGCATCAGCAACCGGATGCGCGGGTGGAGAACGGCGCGGCCGTTAGCGAAGCGGCGGAACGCGTCTTCGACGCTTTCCAGCGCAATGGGCATGGTCAGAATGCGCCGAACATCGGCTTCAGTGAGCAGACGAGCCATGCGGCCCCCTGGATGTCGCGAGAAATCGTCCTATTTAACGCGCAGAAGCTGAACGCGACCCTTCTGTTCCAGCGCGAGCTTCTCTTCCCGCGCCAGCCAACCGACCGCCATCAGCACGAGGTCCCCGGGCGCCTTGACCTGCTTCTTGAGCGCTGCCAGGCTCTGCGGGCCTTTTGACTCCAACGCCCGCCACACGCTTCCCGCGGTTTCACCGATCTGTTCGAGATAGTTCACGGATGCTCCAAGTACTTGCCGGACTCCAAACGCCGGCCTGAGGATGATTCCACAGTGCAGCAAGGGTTTGCAACGAAAACGCTGGCCGCGTTTGGTCGCGGGAGCTCTGGCGATGCGGCCCCACCCGCGCCGCGCCATTAAAATTGCACACGGAACCTCAGCACCTTTCCGCTCGAGGGGTCCAGCAGCAAGAGTTCGTCATGCTGCACGTACGCCAGAGAGCCTCGCGTGTCCGCACTCCCCGAAGCGAGCGCGATCCGCGATCCTAAATCCATCTCGAAATACGGCTGGCCGGCCAGCGTCCATACCAACAGTCGCGGCGGCGCGGCATCGAAGCAGAAGAGGAAGCGGTCGGAAGCTACCAGGCTGACCGGATTTTTCGTCTCCACGGTCGCTCCCGACCGGCCCCAGGCACCCAAGAAGTCGCCTCGTGGGGAAAATTTCGAAATCAGCGCGGTGCTGCTGTCGGCGACGAACAGGGAACCATCCGGCCCGACTGCTAAGGCCACAGGCATGCGGACTCGTTGCGCTCCGGTGCTGTTCCGTGCCACCACACGGACAAAGCGGCCGCGTTCGTTGAACTCCGCTACGGCGCCAAGGCCTGCATCGGCCACGTACAGGTTGGAATCCGCGTCCACAGCGAGCGCGGCGGGCGCTCGAAATCGCCCCAGCCCGCCGGGGTGCTGTTCGTGGTCCGGGTCGCCGGTCGGACCGAACACGAGCACGCGGCCTGACCTCCCGTCGGCCGTATAGATATCGCCGTCGGAATCCACGGTGATGGCTACAGGATTGGAAACCCTTGGATCATCGAACGCGAGCAGCGGATGTCCATCGTCCGTGAATTTATGCAGAAAGCCGGAGCCCGCATCCGCGATGTACACCATCCCGCTGGAGTCGGCCGCGATCGCCACGGCGAGATCGAGATTCGCCGGACCATCTCCGCGCGTTCCCCACTCACCCAGGAACTCGATGCGCGGTCTGTGTTCATCCGAAACGGACATGCCGCGGACGGGCGATTGCGCCGCCGCCCTGCCTTGGATCGCGTGGGCCGAGCCCCCAAGGCAGAAGGCGGCCAAAATCGCTGCGCAGAGGATGACCGCAACCGACCTGCTTCGTTTCTTGGCTGGGCGAGCAAAGAGTCTCATGACAGTTTTCCGCCCTCAGTGCCGTCCATGCGCCGGCCGGCGGTTGTCGGTGCGATGAACCGAAGTTTGGTGCATGGCGTACTCGCGGTGTTCCTCCCCCGCGCGTCCGTGATTCGTAAACGCAAACCCCGCATTGGCGCCTGCCGCTCCGGCGGGCTCGACGCGAATGGGCAGGCTGCCGCACAAATTGCTTTCGACGTACGCCGTCTCGTACCGTTGCCGCTGCGCGCCCCAGGTGTACACACGAAGCAGCGTGAAATCGCAGGGCTGTCCCTCGGGCCCCTGAATTCCAGCGACCAGGAATTGCGGTTTTTCAGTGGGCGCGGCGCCCGGTTCGCTCTTCACGGATTCGGGCGGGCCGGGAGCTTCGTGGCGGGGCCCGTGCGCCGCTGTTTTCGGCTGCACCGCTGGTTCGCCGACGGCCACCCGGCTCAACTCGAACCAGGCTACGAAACGATACTGCGTGGAATAGTCGAGCAACTGGGGCGGGATCTCGAATTTCACAAACCGGCGCAAAACCCAGCCGGCCACGTCACCTGCAGGATCGTCGTGAGCGTGCACCAGTGCCCAGTCTTCATGGCGCGTCTCTCCCGGCGCCGGCGATGAAGAGGCTGCTCCGGCCGCGGAGGCCGAGCCGGCCTCGTCCGCGCCGCCGCGAGTGAAATCCGCGGTAGCACGCCCCAGAATATCCAGCGGTGTTCCGCTGCGAAGCTGATAGATTCGGGGCGAGTTGCGTCCTGCTTCGATATGCACGTTGGTCAGTTTGTCGGCAGTCGCCCGCGCCTGCACGGGCATGGAAAGAGCGGCGTGCGCCAGGTCGCGCGCGCGATGCCAGAGCGCGGAATCCATCAGGTTGCGCTGTTCGGTCCAGCCGGACACGCCTGCGGATGTGCGCACCTGTGCCTGGTCGTTTTGCCGGTTGGTAATCTCGACGCGCTCGCCGTAGTGCAACGTGGTGACAGACTCCCTTACCTGGGCGAGGCTGGTCCACAGAGTGACGTTGCGCTCGGCGATGAACGCCTCCTCGCCAGATGTTTCCGAATGCCGGCAGGCGCCGAAAGCCAGCGACATGGCGATTGCCGCCATTGTTGGCAGGGCACGAAATGCTGCCTGGCGCAATGACTGGCCGCGGAATGGCTGCGAACCCAGCCGGGAGCGGACGCGCGTGAGCAACTCAGGGAGCATCGCCGAAGGAAATTCCCACTGCACGCGCGGCCTGCACACGGTCGCTCGATGGGTCCACCAGATGGGGCGTACCGATGGCGTCGGTGAGCGGCACGGACTCGATTCGCGTGCCGCGCAGGCAGACCATGCGGCCGAACTCGCCGCGCGCAATCATATCCACGGCGGCAACGCCGAAGCGGGTGGCCAGAATGCGGTCGAACGGACTGGGTGAGCCGCCGCGCTGCACATGGCCGAGTGTGGTTACGCGCACATCCTTGCCGGTGACTTCGCCGATGGCGTTGCCGATGAGCACCGCGGGGTTGCGTGCGCGCGTGGAAGGAAATGGGCGGCCCTGCCCGTCCGCAGGGGGCAGTCGCACGCCTTCCGCCACGACCACCAAGCTGAACTGGCGTCCGATCTCGTCGCGCCGGCGAATCGCGGCGCAAACGTTTTCGATGGTGAACGGAATCTCCGGAATCAGAATCACGTGCACGCCGCCGGCGATTCCGGCATGCAGGGCGATCCATCCCGCATCCCGGCCCATCACTTCCACGACCATCACACGGTGATGGCTTTCGGCGGTCGTGTGCAGCCGATCGATCGCGTCGGTGGCTACATGCAGAGCAGTGTCGAAGCCGAACGTCACGTCGGTGGAAGAAAGGTCGTTATCGATGGTTTTCGGCACCCCCACGACGGGGATGCCGCGCGACTGGAATTCGTTGGCAATGGCCAGGGTCCCGTCGCCGCCGATCACCACCATGGCGTCCAGGCCCAGGCGTTTCCAGTTCAGCATGCATTGCGATGAGTAGTCGCGATAGGTGGTTTCGCCGTCTTCTTCGCAGGCGTAACGGAAGGGGTTGCCGCGGTTGGTGGTGCCGATGATGGTGCCCCCGCGCGGCAGAATTCCGCGAATGTCTTCGCGC
>DASPSB010000151.1:0-3899 GCA_035624135.1 Candidatus Acidiferrales bacterium
GAGAAAGACATTTTGGCTCTTTCCAGCATCCATTTCGGGTGTAGATTGGTAGCACGAGGGAGACAATGCTACCGCTCCAAGTCCAAACCGAAAGCCATGTTCCTCTCTACGTCCAGATCCGCGACCAGCTTCGCGCCATGGTTCATACGGGCGAATTGCGCCCCGGTGACCGCATCCCCGCCAGCCGAGAGCTCGCCAATTCGCTCGGTGTCCATCGCACCACCGTCGCCAACGCTTATGCGGAGCTTGAGTCGGAAGGGCTGATTGAAGGGCACGTCGGCCGCGGCACGTTTATTCGCAACGGCTCCCAGGATCATGAGCCGAGCCGCCCCACGAATGGAGCCCGCAACGGTCATCGCGGTTTCACCCCTGCGCCACCCACCTTGGGAAGCGGCCCGGTGCGCTGGGAGTCTCTGTTTGCCGACGAGCGCGGCGAAGAAGCCCTCAATCGCATTTATCCCCAGACCTCCAACGGTGCCATCTCCATGGTCGCCGCGCGCCCTGATGAGGAATTTTTCCCCGTGGAGGAATTGCGCTCCTGTACTCAGGCCGTGCTCAAGCAGGACGGCGCCGAAATCCTCCAGCTGGGCGCTACCGATGGCTACGGGTCGTTGAAGCGCGAACTTCTGGCCCAGCTCGCCCGCGAAGGCCTGCGACTCAAAACCGAACAGCTTCTTGTCACCGCCGGCGTTCAGCAGTCTCTCGACCTGCTCTGCAAGGCCTTTCTGCGTCCCGGCGACGCCGTTGTGCTCGAAGACCCCACCTATCCGGGCTCCATGACCGTTTTCACCGCGGCGCGCGTCCGCTGCCTCGGTGTTCCCGTTCGAACTGCGGCCGGTGGGCCGCAGGGAATCGATCTTGATGGCGTCGAAGCCGCCCTGTCGCAGAATCGCGTCAAGTTTGTCCTCGTCACGCCCGACTGGCAGAACCCCACCGGTGCCTCGCTCTCCGTCGAATCGCGGCGGCGCCTCCTCGAACTCGCCGCCCGCCATCAGGTCGCCGTCGTCGAGGATTGTATCTACTCACGCCTTGGTTTTTCCGGCCCGCGCCTGCCCTCATTGCGCGCTCTGGACCGCAACGGCATCGTTATCCAGATTGACAGCTTCTCCAAGATCGCTTTTCCGGGCCTGCGCGTCGGCTGGTGCATCGCCCCGGAAAACGTCATTGAGCGGCTGCGTCTGGTGAAGCAGGCCACGGATCTGCATACCGACCAATTGGCCCAGGCCGCACTCGCCGAGTTCACTCGCCGCGGCTGCCTCGAACGCCACCTCAAGAAAATGCGCCGCGTTTACGAGTCGCGCTGCCGGGCGTTGTTCCGCGCTCTCGAAAAGCACATGCCCGAAGGCGTCGAGTGGACCCGGCCCGAGGGCGGCATGTGCCTGTGGGTCACGCTTCCGGCCGGCTATGACGCCAGCGAACTGCTCATCCACGCCCGTGAACGTGGCGTCTTGTTCGCTCCCGGCCGCTACTTCTTCGTCCAGATGCCGCGCCCCAACGTCTTTCGGCTCGGTTTTGCGGGCATCGACGAGCGTAAAATCGCCCGCGGCGTCGAGGTTCTCGGTGAAGTGCTCCGCGAAGAAATGCGCAAGCGCCAGCGAGGTGGTTGGCGCCGTGACGAAGCCCGCGTGGCGTTGGTCTGAGCCTTGCGCGGCGATTTCTGATGTTGGATTCCCTTTGCGGCTGAGAGGAAAACGACAGGATGGCGGACAACATCAAGGCGGTGACCAGCGGCGCCGGGCCGGGCGCCAAGCCTCCAAACGTCTGCTTCGGTTGCGGCGAAGCGAATGTCGGCGGCATGCATTTGCCCTTTTCGCGCGATGAAGCCGCGCGCCGGGTGATCGGCGAGTTTCGCCTCGGCGACCGCTACCAGGGCGCCCCGGGGATTGTTCACGGCGGCATCGTGGCTTTGGTGTTGGACGAGGCGCTCAGTAAGGTGTCCAAATTCTTCGGACTCCGCGCGGTTACCGCCGAGCTCCAGGTCGAGTATCTCAGGCCCGTTCGTACAGGCCAGGATCTGCGTGTGGAGGCCTCCAATGAGCGTTGCGAGGGTGCCCACTTGTACCACTTTGGCGAAATTCGCGACACTCACGGCCGCGTGCTCGCCCGGGCCAAAGGAAGATTTGTAGCCGTCAACGTGGACAGATTTTTGGCTGCCAATAAGGAGACAGGAAAATGAGTTTGCTGAATGACAATACGTGGCGCGTAAAAGTTGGACTGGCTGAGATGCTCAAGGGTGGCGTCATCATGGACGTCACCACGGCTCAGCAGGCCGAAATTGCCGAGAAGGCCGGGGCCTGCGCGGTCATGGCGCTCGAGCGCGTTCCTGCCGATATCCGCAAGGAGGGCGGCGTCGCGCGCATGGCCTCTCCCAAAATCATCCGCGAGATTATGAGCGCGGTGTCCATTCCGGTCATGGCCAAGGTTCGCATCGGCCATTTTGCCGAAGCGCAGGTGCTCCAGGCGCTGGAAGTGGATTTCATCGACGAAAGCGAAGTCCTCACCCCCGCCGACGAGGAGCACCACGTTTGGAAGCACGGCTTCAAGGTTCCATTCGTCTGCGGCGCCCGCAATCTGGGTGAGGCGCTTCGACGCATCGCGGAAGGCGCTGCGATGATGCGCACCAAAGGAGAAGCTGGCTCCGGAAATATCGTCGAAGCCGTCCGCCACATGCGTGCGATCGTGGACGAAATGAAGCGCCTCACCACCGTGGGCCAGGAGCAGCTCGTTCACGAAGCGAAAAACCTGGGCGCCCCGCTCGACCTGGTCGAATACGTGGCCCAGCACGGCAAGTTGCCCGTTCCCAATTTCTCCGCCGGCGGCGTGGCTACTCCCGCGGACGCTTCACTGGTCATGCAGCTCGGTGCTGAAGCGGTGTTCGTCGGCTCCGGCATTTTCAAGTCCGCCGATCCTGCGGTCCGCGCCCGCGCTATCGTGAAAGCCACCACGCATTACAAAGATCCGAAGGCCGTGCTCGAAGCCTCGGAAGAGCTGGGCGAGGCCATGCGCGGCATCGACGTTCGGCAGCTCGACGAAAAGGAACTCCTCCAAACGCGCGGCTGGTGAGGCGCTCTGTCCATGCGTGTCGAAATTCTTCTCTATCCGGGATTTGACGAATTGGACGTCGTTGGCCCATTTGAGGTGCTCCAACAGGCCCGGAAACGCGGCGCTGCTTTCACGATCCGTCTCGTGAGCCTCGCCCCCTCGGGAGAAGTGCGCGCCGCCAATGGCCTGTGGGTCCGCTCGGAGGGCCCGCTGGCGGAAGGGGGCAGGCCGGATCTCCTTGTCGTTCCTGGGGGCGGATGGGGAACGCTCGCGCGTCACGGCGCCTGGGCGGAAGCGCATCGTCCCGACACTCCCGCCGCGATTCGCGCGCAGCACACGGATGGTGCGATTCTCGCGGCGGTGTGCACCGGAGCCATGCTGTTGGGCGCGGCCGGCCTTCTCTACGGCCGCCACGCCACTACCCACCACGTTGCCCTCGAGGAGCTGCGCGCCCAGGGCGCCGAACTCGTGGATGCCCGCGTGGTGGACGATGGCGACATCATCACCTCCGGTGGCGTGACCTCGGGATTGGATCTCGGTCTCTGGCTCGTCGAGCGCTTCGCCTCCGCGGACATCGCCCGTCAGGTGGAAGTTACGCTCGAGTACGAACGCCGCGGGCCGATCTGGCGCCGGCCGGCGCGCGCCGCGGCCGGGAGCGACTCTGCATGAAGATCGGCGTACTCGCCGTCCAGGGCGATTTCGAAGCCCATCGCGCTATGCTCGACTCGCTCGCAGTCGATTCGGCCGAAATCCGCACGGTTGCCGATCTCAACGGCCTCGATGCTGTCGTGCTTCCCGGCGGCGAGAGCACCACACAGCTCAAGTTTCTCCAGGAGGAGGGCCTGTTCCATCCTCTC
>DASPSB010000173.1:0-10852 GCA_035624135.1 Candidatus Acidiferrales bacterium
GCGCAAATGGCTGGAGGCCGCGGCGCTGGCGCTGGGAATGGCGATCACCACGGCGGCGCTAGTGACGGCGCTCGACGTGGGCGACCGGATGGCACGCGAGTTCCGGCGGCTGGGCGCAAACCTGGTGGTGACGCCGAAAACGGACACGCTGCCGCTGGAAATCGGCGGAACGGATTACCGGCCGGTAGAAGAAGGCACCTACCTACACGACGAAGACCTGGGAAAACTGCGGACGATTTTCTGGCGGTTGAATCTGGTGGGGTTCAGTCCGTTTCTCGAAGCGCCGGCGGAACTGGAGCGCGGGCAGAACCGGTTTGCGACGCGGCTGATCGGCACGTGGGTGGCCCACGAGGTGGCGGTGCCGGACGGAACGATGTACACGACGGGAGTGCCGGAAACGCACCCGTGGTGGAAGGTGGAGGGCGAGTGGTTTCCGGAAAGGCCGCTGATGAACGGCAAGGAACAAGAAGTGACGGTGAAGGCCCCGCCGGAGGCTGTAGTGGTGGGCGCGTCGCTGGCGAGCCGGGCGGGGATACGTGTCGGGGACACTCTGAAGATACGGATTGGCGGGCGGGAGATCGAAGCGACGGTCAGCGGGATTCTGACGAGCGGAGGAGCGGAAGACCAAGCGATCGTGGCGCCGCTCGCGTATGTGCAGGAGCTGACGGGGCACCGGGGAGAATACCGTCGGCTGGCGGTGAGCGCACTGACGGTGCCGGAAGATGAATTCGCGAAGCGGGATCCAGATACGATGACGCGGACGGACTACGACCGTTGGTTTTGCACGCCGTATATTTCGTCGATTGCGTTCCAGATCAAACAGTCGCTGCCGGGAGCGGAAGTCCGCGTGGTGAGGCAAGTGGCGGAAACGGAAGGGCGGGTGCTCGGGCGGCTGAGCGCGCTGTTGTGGCTGGTGAGCGTGACGGCGCTGGTGTCTGTGGCTCTGGTCATCGGATCCACCGCTGCGACGACAGTGCTGGAACGGCGGAAGGAAATTGGGTTGATGAAAGCGCTGGGGGCGGGACGGGGACGGATTGTGGGATTGTTTGTGGCGGAGCAGGTGTTCGTGGCTGTGTGCGGAGGATCGGCGGGATACCTGGCGGGCGAGGGACTGGGATACGTGGTGGGGAAAGTCGTTTTTGGAGTTCCGGCAACGGGGCGGCTGGTGCTGCTGCCGGTTGTCATGGCATTGGCGCTGGTGGTGACGCTGGCGGGCAGCCTCTGGCCCCTAGGGCGGGTGGCGCGGCTAGAAGCTGCGCCGGTGCTGCGAGGGGAATGATGTTCTGGCGGGTGTTGAAGCAGATGATTTTGCGCGGCCGCGGCCGTCTGGCCGTGGCGTTGGTGGCGTTGGCGAGCGGGGCAACGGCAAGCGCAGCGCTGCTGAATCTGGAGTTTGACGCGGAACGAAAGTTTTCGCGCGAACTGCGCACACTCGGGCCAAACTACCTAGTGCGAAGTGCGGTTCCACCGGGTTCGAGCGACGAGCCGGGTGCGGTGTTCAGTGAAGAGGCCCTCGAGCCGCTCGTGCGAGCAGCGCACGGGGACGCTCCGGGGATGGAGCTGGCGCCGATTCTCTACGTGATCGTGAGATCGCCGGGCGGGGAGACGAATCTGGTGCTGGCGGGAACGTGGCTGGACGAATATCCGCGGATCGCGCCGTGGTGGAGCGTGAATGGCGTGTGGGTGAAGGACCGGGCAGACACGAGCGTGTGCCTGGTGGGACAGCAGGCGGCGGCGAGGCTGCGGGTGCGGCCAGGTAGCCCGCTGGAACTGCGGTATGCAGAGCGGACTGCGAAGCTGCGCGTGGCTGGAGTCGTTTCGACAGGAGGGGCGGAAGACGATCAGGTGCTCGCGAATCTGGCGCCGGCGCAGCAACTTGCCGGTCTACCGGGAAAGATCAGCGTAGCCAAGGTGAGCGTGCCCGGCTCGCCGCGGGAGGTGGGGGAGAGGGCGGCGAAACTGGCACCGCAACTGCAAGGGCTGGAAATACGTCCTTTGCGGCAGATCGCGGAGGCTGAAGGACAATTGCTGGCGCGCGTGCAGGATTTGCTGTTTTGGTCGGTGGGTCTAATTCTGATGCTGACGTCGTTGTGTGTGCTGTCGACGACGCTGGCGCTGGCAGTGGAGCGGCGAGCGGACGTCGGGCTGATGAAAGCGCTGGGCGGGGAGATGACGCGGATTGTGCGGCTGTTCCTGATGGAGGCGGGACTGCTGGGCGCAGTGGGAGGAATCGCGGGAGCAGTGATGGGGACGCTGCTCTCGGTGTGGATCGGACGGCAGGTTTTTGGGACGGCAACATCGCTGCGGGTGGAAGTGATTCCGTTGATTCTGGCGGTGATGGTGGCGGTGGCGCTGCTGGGCGCGCTGCCGCTGCGACTGCTGAGCCATGTGCGGCCGGGAACGGTGTTGCGGGAGAGCGAATGAGCGTGCTGGTGGAAGTCGATCATCTGACGCGAGCGTACGGAGGTGTGCGCGCGCTGGACGATGTAAGTCTTAAGGTGGATGCGGGCGAGTGGATCGCCATCATGGGGCCGTCGGGGTCGGGCAAAACCACGTTGGTGAACATTCTTGGGGGTCTCGACGCGCCGACGAGCGGGCGCGTGCTTGTGGCCGGAGAAGACATCGGGAAGATGGACGAGGCGGGGCTGACACGGTACCGCGCGGAGAAAGTGGGATTTGTTTTCCAGCAATACCATCTGGTGCCGTACCTGACGGCGGTCGAAAACGTGATGCTGGCGCAGTACTTCCACAGCATGACGGACGAACGGGAGGCGCAGGAAGCGCTGGAGCGCGTGGGGCTGAAAGAGCGGGCAACGCACCTGCCCTCGCAGATGTCGGGCGGGGAGCAGCAGCGCGTGGCGATCGCGCGCGCACTAATCAACCACCCACGGATTATCCTGGCGGACGAGCCTACGGGAAACCTGGACGAGGCCAACGAGCACATCGTGGTGAACCTGCTGAGGGAACTGCACACGGAGGGGCACACGATCCTGCTGGTGACACATGATCCCTCGATCGGGCGGCTGGCGGACCGGCGGATTGAGCTGGCGCACGGACGGCTGGCGCAGGTGACCCTGTATTCCGGGGACGACCAGGAACGCGTGGACCACATGCTGCAGCAAATCTGGATCTGCGGCGAGGAAGGGACGGCGGCGCGGGTGGAGCGAATCCGGACTGTGGGGCAGCTCGATCCGCGGCGAATGCTGGGGCGGATGGCGGATTCGGGACTGGTGGCCGTGCGGGATTCGGAAGTGACCCTGACGGCATCGGGCGAGGCACGCGCGCGGGACATTGTGCGGCGGCACCGGCTGGCCGAGCGGCTGTTCACGGATACGTTCCGGATCGACGATCCCGAGGCGCACACGCAAGCCTGCAAATTCGAGCACATCATTTCGCCGGAGCTGGACGAGAGAATTTGCACGTTTCTGAACCATCCCAAGACGTGCCCGCACGGGAATCCGATTCCGCCGGGGGATTGCTGCGGGACGAAAACGAAGAGCCACTGACGCGGGGCATGCCGGCATTCTTCGATCCCCGGAAGCGGCCCACTTCGGTGAAGGTAAACGTGTCCACGGGGCAGGGGGTGGACATTGCCTGGGCCGACGGACACACCAGCCATTACGAATTCACCTATCTGCGGGAGCAGTGCCCGTGCGCGACGTGCAATGAGGAACGGGAAAAGAAAGAGCACGCGACGGTGCCGAGCGGGCCGGCGGCCACACTGCCCGGAATGGGGCCGTCGCTACCGATGTACAAACCAAAGCCGACGGCGCGCCAGGCGAAAGCCGTGGGGAGTTACGCGATACAGATTGATTTCAGCGACGGGCACACGACGGGGATCTACAGTTTTGAGTATTTGAGGAGCGTGTGTCCGTGTGAGGAATGCAAGAAGGCAGTGGCCCGCCATGGCGGGCAAGCGAGTGGCTAAAAGCTGGAGAGCAAGGAAGCAAGGAAGCAAGGAAGCAAGGAAGCAAGGAAGGAGAGGAGGCTCAGCACTTGAAGAAGTGCCGCGTGCTAGAATCGGCGCGTTTCGGAGCGCGCAACCTGAGAGCCGCGGGGAGAATCGAATGGCGGCGGAGGATTTTTGAAAGTGGAGAAGGTAATTATCATCGGGAGCGGATGCGCGGGACTGACGGCGGCGATCTATGCGGCGCGGGCGAACCTGACGCCGCTGGTGATCGACGGGCATGAGCCGGGAGGCCAGCTCACGATTACGACCATGGTGGAGAATTACCCTGGTTTTCCGGACGGGATTATGGGGCCAGACCTGATTGAGAACATGCGGAAACAGGCGCAGCGGTTCGGCGCGGTGTTCCGGGCGGGAGCTGTGACGAATGTAGAGCTCGGGCAGCGGCCTTACCGGGTGGACGTAGGGGCGGAGAAATTTGAATGCGAAGCGCTCATCGTGGCGGCGGGCGCTTCCGCGCGCCTGCTGGGCCTGCCGAACGAGAAGAAGCTGATGGGGCACGGCGTGACCACGTGCGCAACGTGTGACGGATATTTTTATCGAGGAAAGGAAGTGGCGGTGATTGGCGGGGGCGATACGGCGCTGGAAGAGGCGATGTTCCTGACGAAATTCGCGACGAAAGTGACGGTGGTGCACCGGCGGAATGAGTTTCGGGCCTCGAAAATCATGCTGGACCGGGCGCGGAGAAACGAGAAAATCAAATTCCTGACGCCGTACGTGGTGACCGACGTCCTGGACTGCGCCAAAAACGCGGTGGAGACGGTGCGGCTGCGCGAGACAAACAACGGGAGAACGCTGGACCTGCCCGTGGATGGAATGTTTGTGGCCATCGGGCACGAGCCGAACACGAAGGTGTTCCGCGGAAAACTGGAAATGGATGAAGCGGGATATCTGGTATCGAAGGGCGGTGCGAAATCGAGCGTGCGGGGCGTGTTCGTGGCCGGGGACGTGCAGGACCACGTATACCGACAGGCGGTGACGGCAGCCGGATCCGGATGCATGGCGGCGATCGAGGCGGAGCGGTTCCTGGAAGCAGAGGGGCACGCCCACTGAGTTGCCGCGAGGCAGCGGCGATTACGGCCGTGCCGGCGGAAGGCCGGGGACGCTGTAGTTCTTCCAGTTTCACCATCCAGAGAAAACGAGGACTAAAGGCCCCTTCCGAAGTTCCGAGACTGGCGCGACGGGGCTCGCGATGATACGGGCCACGCTGATTGCGCTTTCACAGAACGAGAGAGCGAAGAGGTTTGTGCTGTCGAACCGGCTCGCGCGACGCGCAGCACGGCGGTTCGTGGCTGGAGTAGACCTGGACGATGCGATCGCCGCGGCGCGCGCGTCGAACGAGGCGGGGCTGAAGGCAACGCTCGATTTCCTGGGCGAGAACGTGGCCACGCGCGAAGACGCGGAGCGGGCGCGCGCGATGTATCTCGGAGTTTTCGACCGGATCGCGCGGGAAAAGCTGGACGCGAACGTCTCGCTGAAGCTGACGCAGCTCGGAATGGACTTCGGGACGGAGTTCTGCCTGGAGCAAATGCTGCCGATCGTGAAGCACGCGGAATCGCTGGGAAATTTCGTGCGTATCGACATGGAGGGATCGGCGTACACGCAGCAGACAGTAGAGATGGCGCTGCGGCTGCGGCGGGAGTCGGCGGCAGTGGGAACGGTGATCCAATCCTACCTGCGGAGGAGCGGGGAGGACGTGAAGACGCTGGTGGCGGCGGGATGCAGCATCCGGCTGTGTAAAGGGGCGTATCTGGAGCCGCCGGATATCGCGTTTCCGGAAAAGAAGGATGTGGACGGGAACTACGTGAAATTGATGCACCTGTTGCTCCCGAGCGGGGAGTATCACGCGATTGCCACGCACGATCCAGCGATGATCGCGGTGACGAAACAATTTGCCGAGGAGCAAAAGATTGCGAAGGATAGTTTCGAGTTCCAAATGCTGTACGGGATCCGGCCGGATCTGCAGAGAAAGCTGATCCGGGAGGGGTACCGGATGCGGGTTTACATCCCTTACGGGCGGGACTGGTTTCCGTATTTCATGCGTCGGTTGGCGGAGAGGCCGGCGAATTTGGTCTTTATTGTGAGGAATTTGTTCCGGTAGGGGCGAGAGAGGCGGCGACGAGGCTGCACCGCCGCCAGAGGGCGGACCCGCTGCGGGATACAGATTCGGGGGCGCGGCTACAAACGACCGCGGGGCTGTCGCCCCGCGCTACAGTTTGCGGCAGATGGTGAGGCCGTCGCGGAAGGGAACCATCACGGGGAAGAGATCCTTGGAGGCGTAAACGGCGCGGTTGAATTGCTGGATGCCGCGGGTGTGGGCGTCATGACGCGGAGCTTTGCGAGCGGCGCGGCCGCTCCAGAGGGTATTGTCGGCGAGTAGAAGGCCGCCCGAGCGCACACGGGGAACGGCCAGACGCAATGTGCCGGGATATTGCTCCTTATCCACGTCAATGAAGATCATGTCGAAATCGCCGGGAGTCTCAGCGAGCTTTTCCTGCGCCAATCCGACGTGGATGTGGATGCGATCGGCGAGGCCAGCGCGGCGGAAATAGTTCTGAGCACGAGAGGCATTATCGATGCTGCCATCAGCGTAGTGAACCTCGGCACCGCTGCCGGCTCCCATGGCAAACCACATGGTGGAGTAGCCGATGGCGGAGCCCATTTCGAAAATACGCTTGGCGCCGGAAATCTGCGTGAGCAGGAAAACGAGGCGACCAACGGCAGGCGCGATGATGGGAATGTCACGTTTGTAAGCGTAGCGCTCCATCTCGCGCAGGACCGGGTCACTCTTGGGCAGCAGACCGTAGAGATACCTTTCGACGGCGGGATAGGTGATGTTTTTCGCGGTCCACATGGCGGGCAGAGCTCCTTAGCCGAGCGATTCGCCGGGTTTGAGCTCATGGATTTCGAGGCCAGGGATGTCTTTGGTGAGCTCGCGGACGTGGCCGGGACGTCCGGTGAGCGGGGGAAACGTGGCGTAGTGCATGGGCACAACGTGTTTGACGGCGAGCAGGCGAATGGCGTGAGCGGCTTCGCGCGGTCCCATCGTGTAGAAGTCACCGATGGGCAGACAGGCCACGTGCGGCTGGTAGAGCTCGGCGATGAGCTTCATGTCGCCGAATACGCAGGTGTCGCCGGCATGGTAGAGCGTGAGACCACCCGGAAGCTGGACGATGAAGCCTGCGGGCTCGCCGACGTAAACCTGTTTGCCGCCGTCACTCACGCTTGAGGAATGGAAAGCGTGCGTCATGGTGATATCGGCGCCCGCGACTTTGGTGCAGCCACCTTTGCTCATGCCGACGACGTTTGCGGCGCCTTTGGATTCGAGCCAGATGGCGAGCTCGTAGATGGCGACGATAGAGGGCCTGTGCTGTTTGGCCAGCTCCAGGGTATCGCCGAGGTGGTCACCATGGCCGTGAGTGAGAAGGATGGCGTCCACGCGCGGCTGCTTCTTTTCGGCTGCGGGACACATGGGATTTCCGCTCAAGAACGGATCGAGGAGGATTACATTTCCGGAAGAGGTGGTGACGCGAAAGGCGCTGTGACCTAGCCAGGTGATCTTGTTGCCGTGGGTGTTGAGCATTGCCGTCTCCTCCGATGAGGAAGAGAAATAGTACAGCAGAAGAGAGGGAAAGGCCGCTGGGCGGGCTACTTGTGTGAAGCGGTAGAGAGAGTCTTTTCGATAGCGGCGACGAAGGCTTCGCGTTTCTGTTCGCCGGTGAGCTCGCCGATCATATGGCCTTCCGGATCATAGAAAAAGGTGGCGGGGAGGACTCCCGACCACTTTGGATTCACGCGATTAATGAATTCGTCTTCCTTGCCTGACTTTTTGCGGTAATTGGGAAAGACCGGATTGGTCCTGGCAAGGAAGCGGATGGCGAGGGTTTCCTCGGCGTCGTCGTCGAGGCTGACGCCGAAGACGGCCAGGCCTTTGGGTTGATACTGGCGGACCAACTCGTTGACCATGGGATATTCGTCGCGGCAGGGCTCGCACCAGGTGGCCCAGAAGGTGACCATCAGCGGCTTACCGTGTTGCTCGGCGACTTTGGCGGCGTAGCGGTCGGCATCGAGAACTTCGAGGGAGCGGTGAGGGGCGGGAGTTTGGGCGCGGGCGAGGAGCGCGAAGATTATTGTGGCAGCCGGAAAAAGCGTCGCAGCCAGACGCGCGCCGGGGTAGGATTTTGGACGCTTTACCGCCATCACGTTTTCATCCTTTTATTCGCATCGTTGAGATGTGCCGCCTCAGCGTCTAAAGGTGCCCCCAAGCCCTCGTTCACCACACGGCTGAAGCCGTGCCCTGACGCAAGGTTGCTTGCGGCATTGCGACTACGAGCGGGGCACGCGCTTGATGGTGCAGCCAAAGGCCTTGGTTTCGCTGACCGCAACGGGTTTGCCATCGGCGATGGCTCCCAGCGCGTCGCGCAGATCACGTTTGCTGATGCCGGAGGGATCCTTGCTGTCGTCTATGCGGCCGTGGTAGCGGAGAGTGCCGGACGCGTCGAACACATAGGTTTCCGGAGTGAAGGAGGCGCCGAGGGCATCGGCCAACACATTGTTGTTGTCCTTGAGAATGGGAAAAGTGAGGTTGTGTTCACGGGCATGGGCAGCCACAGCATCCGCGGATTCGGTGCGGTTGGCGTTGATGCCAACGACGCCGAAGCCGCGCGCGCGCCACTCCTGGGCAAGGGCTTCCATGCGCTCGTTGTAGGCGTTGGAGACCGGACACTGAACGGAAACGAAAATAACCAGGAGCCCGTTTTTATTGGTGTAGCTCGAAAGGCCCGTGGACTCACCAGCGAGAGTGGCGAGTTTGAGGACGGGCATCTTGCTGCCGATGGGAGGGGCAGCAGGAACATCGCTACCACCGAAATTTTGCTGCGCTACGGCCACTGCAACGGCCAGCGCGAGGATAGTGAAAAGACTCAGAATACGAAGACGCATTGTTTCTCCTTTGGCGAAAGCAGAAAATACAAAAATTGAAGCCCGACAACCAGAAGGGCAGTTCCCTCGCTCTCCCCGGGATGACAACCGTTCGGGCCAGCCGGCACAGCGTTAGATGTACCGAAAGCCCCGGGTGTTAACAGCGAGTTGCCTGAGAGCACTGGTCAGGCAGGCTCGTGACCGGAGGATGCCGGCTGCAACTCGAGCCTCTCGTCTCCAGCATATACCACGAATCTGCGGCCGCGAAGAAAGCCGACCAGGGTCATGTGCAGCTCGCGGGCGAGACGGACAGCCAGGCTAGACGGCGCGGAGACGGAGGCGACAACGGGAACGCCGGCGACGGCGGCCTTCTGGAGGATTTCGAATCCGCCGCGGCCACTGACCATGAGAACGCAATCGGAGAGCGGGAGGCGGCCAGCAAGCAGGGCCCAGCCGGCGAGTTTGTCCACAGCATTGTGGCGACCGATGTCTTCGCGCTGGACGACGAGCCGGCCCTGGGCGGTGAACAGAGCAGCAGAATGCAGCCCGCCGGTACGTTCGAAGATAGCTTGGCCGGTGCGCAGAGATTCGGGGAGGCGGCAAAGAACGGCGGCGTTGATGCGAAAAGCGGGATTCGGCGGAGGAATACCGCGGAGGCGCACGGAGTCGATGGAGGCTTTTCCGCAGATGCCGCAGCTCGATGTGGCGTAGAAGTTGCGGCGAATGCTGTCGAGTGAAGCGAGCGAGGCGGGATCGAGATCCACGCGAACGATGTTGCCATGCTCGGCGGGCTTGCAGTCGGGAGCGGGTTCGATGTTCAGGATTTGCTCGCGGCGCTGGATGAGGCCTTCGGTGAGGAGGAAGCCCGCGGCGAGCTCCAGATCGTGGCCGGGTGTGCGCATGGTGACGCTGAGGGCGCGATCGCCAGCGCGGATTTCGAGGGGTTCTTCGCCGGCGAGGTAATCCTGGAAGGGGCGGAGGCGGCCGTCCTGCCATTCATGGACCATGGTGAGATCGACGCTGCGGGGTGACTGTGGCAAACGAGGCCGCCTGAGATGCGACGAGAACAGATTGAGGATACACCACAATGGAGAGGGGATAAATGTGAGGCGGCGAGTGACCCGCGTGAGGACATGGCACGGGATTGAGGGACGCCTGCGATTTCAGGCGCAGGCTACAAGCCTGTGTTACTGCGGCGGGTTGTCCGAGAGGGGCATTGGTGATATAAAAAAGGCGGTGAATAAAAGACGTCGCCCGCAGGATCGCGGGCGCGCTATTTTTGTCGAGGAGCCCCGAGATGGCTTATGTGATTGCGGAACCGTGCATCGGAACGAAAGATACAGCCTGTGTAGACGTATGCCCGGTGGACTGCATCCACCCGCGCAAAGACGAGCCGGCATTCGCGAGCGAAACCCAGCTCTATATTCATCCGACGGAATGTATCGATTGCGGAGCGTGCGTGCCAGTGTGCCCGGTGACCGCCATCTTCGCGCTGGAGGATTTGCCGGAGAAGTGGGCGAATTTCGCGGCGATCAACTCGGATTGGTACGCGAAGAAGCAGGCGTAATCCCCAGCGAATACCTGTTGCAGGAATCTTGAGCAGCTTACACAACCGGTCCCGTACGGCTTTTTGCCTGCTCTAAAGCGCCGGACGACCCATTTCCTGAAGGGAACCCTGATACCTGCTCGGCCAGCCCGCCTGTGCAGCGCGCTTAATCGCGGTGATCCGCGATGAACCTTGAAGCCTTTTGGCGCTCGAGGCGGGGATAGCGGCTGGGAAGGGCTTCTCCAGCGCCGTCTCTTGCCAGCCATTCGCGAACAACAAGCCGCAGTTTTTCCAGACACAGCCCGCGGTAATCGGGAGGAAATTCCTCCACTTTCGCCAGTCCGCGGCGCATGAGAGAGCGCATCCCGGCGTGGTTCTTCTTCTGGTGATGATAGAAAGCGGCAGCAATCTGGATGATG
>DASPSB010000187.1:0-7828 GCA_035624135.1 Candidatus Acidiferrales bacterium
TTTCCCTGATTTTGATTTTCGTGATTAACAAACAGTCGTTCGGATGGTCTGTGCGCTTTCACTGGCCTGTTGCGCTGCTTGCCGCGGGACTCGGCGGCGTCTTCTGCGCCACGCTGCTGGCCTCGCTCTATCCGGCGCGCGCTGCGGCCCGCTTGGTCCCCATTGAGGTGATTCACGAGGAGTGATCGGCTCGGCTGGGAGACAACCGCGGGCCCTGCGCGCCCATCAGGCCTTGTGCAATGCGATGAAGGCGAACATGGCTAAACGCGGCATCCACGGATTGAGCGCGCGTTCCACGCCGGCCCATACCCCATGCGCGAAGCCGGGCGCCAAACTCCGTAAACCGACTCCGCCCGACAACAGATAACGAAACGGAAGGAACGGCCGGATCTCATCGATTGCCAGGCGCGGGAATTCCGCTTCAAACATCCTGCGATCTCTCACGAACACGATCCAGGGGAGCGTGCCGTTGGCTCCCGAGAGCGGGCCCGTGGAAGGAAAGCTCCAATCTTCCGCTTCCGGACGAAACGATTCGTGATGCAGGTTCCGGTATATGAAACTGGACCAGGGTGTTACCCAGGGCTCGATCATCAGCACCTTCCCGCCGGGGCGCAGGCACCGGGAAGCCTCCGCGAAGAACAGGCGGGCATGCGGCATGTGGTGAAGCACGTCGGTAAAGACGATGGCTCGAAGTGTGCCGTCGCCGAAGGGCAGGCGCTGCGCATCGGCTACGAGCCGGACCTTGGGTCCGGGAAATGCTTCCGAGGTGATTAGGCCTTTGATGTATCGCTCGCAATAACCGGCCCCGGACCCCAGTTCCAAGACCGGGCCGTCTCCAGGCGGCAGCGCCGCCGCCAGCATCCTGTACCATTCGTCGTAAATGGCGCGGAGAAACGGCTTCGACGCAATAATCTGCTTTCTAAGCTCGGTTGTGGCGGGATCGTCAATCTGCACTCCCGCGGTGAGCGGGTGTGCCAGCAGCCGGCGAAGCGCGCTAGCCCACAAGCCTGTCATCCTCTCGAAGGGCACAAAGGTCGCTCACGGATACGTAGGAGATCCGGGGTTTTCTTCCGCCGCCTCGGTCCATGATTCGCAAAACCTCTCCGGGAGCACGAGCGCGAGTATAAAACGAACACACCTTCACCGCCTGAATGGGGCCAAATCTTTCGTTCCAGAGTAGAATGGGTTGCGATCCGGCGCAAAGCCTGCGGGACGTCTTCGAGTCACCTGCATTTCGCGCGATCGCCGCGTCGCGTCTTTCTCCTCGGCTCATCCGAACACGCGGAGGAACGCAGACACGCGCGAGCGCAGCCGGATCCAGAGGGGCGATGAAACGGGCCTTGGTCACCGGAATAACCGGGCAAGATGGATCGTACCTCGCGGAGTTGCTGCTTTCCAAAGGCTACGAGGTGCACGGGATCATCCGCCGCGCCAGCACTTTCAACACTTCGCGCATCGACCACATCTATCAGGATCCGAATCATCCGGGTACCAGGCTCTTCCTGCACCACGGAGATCTCACCAGCACCGAATGGATCCTGAATTTGATTTACACGCTGATGCCCGATGAGCTCTATCACCTTGCGGCGCAGAGTCACGTCAAGGTGAGCTTCGACATCCCCGAATATACGGGCGACGTCACGGGCCTCGGCACCATGCGCCTGCTCGAGGCCATTCGCCGCAGCGGCGCGAAAACCCGTTTCTACCAGGCTTCCAGCTCGGAAATGTTCGGCTCCGCGCCCCCGCCCCAGAGTGAGACCACCGTGTTTCAGCCGCGCAGTCCCTACGCCGCGGCCAAAGTCTATGCGCATTGGATGACGCGCGTTTACCGCGAGGGCTACCATCTCTTCGCCGCCAGCGGAATCTTCTTCAATCACGAAAGCCCGCGGCGCGGCGAAACCTTTGTCACGCGAAAGATCACGCGCGGGGTCGCTGCCATCCTTGCCGGGCGCGAAGACACTCTGTATCTCGGCAACCTGGACGCGCGCCGCGACTGGGGCTACGCGCCCGAGTATGTGGATGCCATGTGGCGAATCCTCCAGCAGGATACGGCCGATGACTTTGTGGTTGGCACGGGCGAAACGCACTCCGTCCGTGAATTTGCGGAAGCCGTCTTTGCTTACGCGGGCCTCGACTGGCACAAGCACGTAAAAGTGTCTGAACGTTACAGGCGGCCACTGGAAGTGGACGTCCTCATCGCGGATGCCCGCAAGGCCCGCGAAAGGCTCGGCTGGGAGCCGCGCATCGGATTCCGTGACCTCGTCGCAATCATGGTGGACGCGGACCTCGAGGCTGCCGGACTCACACCGCAAGGAGAAGGACGGGCTGTTCTCGAAGAAAAAATCGGGCACTGGAACCGCTGGCATGATTCCGTCACGCGCATGGTGCAAGCCCCCAAGGGACAGGCTACGGAGCACTGAAGGGACCAGATGGGCTTCTGGAGCAGCCGGCGCGTGGTGGTGAGCGGGGGAAACGGCTTCCTCGGCTCGTTCGTCGTCGAGAAGCTGAAGGCCGCCGGCTGCAGCGAAATTTTCGCTCCGCGAAGCACTCAGTATGACCTGCGCGAGAAATCGGAAGCGCTCCGGCTCTACAAGGATGCCCGCCCCGACGTTTTCATTCATCTCGCTGCAGTAGTGGGAGGTATCGGCGCCAACCGCGCCAATCCCGGCCGCTTTTTTTACGATAATGCTGCCATGGGCCTCCACGCAATCGAGGCGGCGCGCATCGCAGGAATCGAAAAATTTGTTTTCGTCGGCACCGTCTGTTCCTATCCCAAGTTCACTCCCGTTCCGTTCCAGGAAGAAAATTTCTGGAACGGCTATCCGGAGGAAACCAACGCGCCCTACGGTCTGGCGAAGAAGATGCTCCTCGTTCAGTTGCAGGCCTACCGCCAGCAATACGGACTCAACGGTATCTACCTCACGCCGGTAAATCTTTACGGTCCGCGTGACAATTTCGACCTCGAGGCATCGCATGTGATCCCCGCGCTGATTCGCAAGTGCTGGGAGGCCAGGCAAGCTCACGCCACCGAGATTCTGGCCTGGGGAACCGGAAACGCTACACGCGAATTTCTCTACGTCGAAGACGCCGCCGATGCCGTCGTTCTGGCTGCGGAGAGGTACGCCAAGCCGGACCTCGTGAATCTTGGCTCGGGCGAAGAAATCAGCATTCGCGCCCTGCTGGAGGAAATTCGACTGCTCGTGGGTTACGAGGGCTCGGTGCGCTGGGATGCCACTCGGCCTGACGGCCAGCCGCGCCGCTGCCTGGATTCCTCGCGCGCCTTCGCCGAATTTGGCTGGCGAGCGAAAACTCGCCTGCACGATGGACTCCGGCAGACGATCCGCTGGTTCGATAGCCAGGCCAAACTCACTGCGGCAGCCAAAGACGCAGGATGAGGCAGAGTCGTGAAACTATCCGTCCAATCCGACTCCGAAAGCGTGGCCGAGTCTCAAGCGGCGCTCGCCTGCCCTGCATGCGGCTGCGCTTCCGTCGGCCAGGGTCTGCATGTTCCAGACCATGAGTACGGCCTGAGCTATCTTGCGCATTATCGCGAATGCGCAGCCTGCGGCACTCTCTTCCAGGATCCGATGCCCTCCCTGCCGAAATTGGCGGGCTTCTATCCCGCCGACTATCACAGCATGACTCACGCTGGCCTGCTCAGTGCGATTCGCAACCGCATTCGCATTGCCCGTCTCGAAAAGCTGTTGACGGGGGAAGCCGTCCTTCTCGATTACGGTTGCGGTGACGGCGCATTTCTGGTTCAGACGGCCCAGCAAATGCCCGGCCGGCCCCTCTGGGGTTTCGAAATCGCCGAGCGCGCAGAAACCGGGATCCTGGCGGGTGGCGCCGTCACAGTGGTCAAGGGAGCCTTGCCGGACCTTCTCACCGTGCTTCCCGAATGCGGGTTAATCACGCTGAATCATGTCATCGAGCACCTTCCCGACCCATACGCGACGGTGAGCGCTCTCGTCAAAAAATTGGCGCCCGGCGGCGTCTTTGAGGGGCAAACGCCGGCCGCGGACTCGCTCGAGCGCTCCGCGTTTGGCGCTCGCTGGAGCGGATATCACGCGCCGCGTCATACGGTCGTCTTTTCACGCGCTGGTCTGTGCCGCCTGCTGGAACGCTGCGGGCTCTCTGCCCCAGTGGTTGAGGGAGCTTTTAATCCCGCCGGCCTCGCTGTGAGTCTCGCTTCGATTCCCTATCCCGAAGGTGGCCGGATTCGCCGCCGCGGGTTCAAATGGACTGCTTTTCTGGCGATGGCTGCGCTTCTCGGCCCCATCGACCTGCTTTCCGGGCGCCCGGGCGTCATCAATTTCGCCGCGCGCAAGCCCGCGGGATGAGCCATGGCCAAGCGCATCGAATTATCGAAGTACAAAAAGCGGTCGGACTTCCGCTCCGGAATCACGGTCCTGGCACACCTGGCGGTCGTCCTCTCGCCCGTCTATCTCGCCGCTTACTCGGGCCCGGGCCCCTGGTGGCTTCTGCTTGGGGCTGCCTTCGGGTTTCTCATGAACGGTTTGCTCAATCTCATGCACGAGTGCTCCCACTATCATGTCTTCGCCTCGCGCGCGGGCGCCGACATCCTGGGCCGCTGGGTTCTTGGGCCGCTGGCAATCGCGGATTTCGATGGCTACCGGGAACGGCATTGGAAACATCACACGCACTTCGGAATTGATGGCGACACGAAAGACGCCTACCTGGTGGACATTCACGGCGCGAAGCTGGCCACGTTCCTTCTACGCTGTCTCGTGCTCTGGGAAGCCCTTGGTAAGTTTCGCCACCAAACCACAGAGGACCCGTCCAAGCCGAAGGATTCCTCCCAGTTCCCTATCTGGCTTGCGAGAGTCGCAATCTTTCAGGTGTTGCTTTTCGTCTCATTGCTTCTGATTGCGGGCCCTGCGGCAGCCCGGCCTTGGCCCAAAGCCTTCGTAGTGGCTTCCCTCGCTTACGGCCTTGTCTATGCCTACGGTTTGGCGTCGCTCACCGTTTTTGCCGCGACTCTGCGCGCAATCGCAGAGCACCAACTCGAGGCTGGCCAGATCCCTTCGCCGCGGCGCGGAGCGCTCCGCAATTTCAAATGCGGCCCGATCTCGTGGCTGGTCTTTGGCGCCTATGGTTTCGCCGAGCACGGAACTCACCACTGTGAACCGAGTCTGCCGTACTATCATCTTCCGCAGGCCACAGTGGAGTTGGCGGCGGATGACCCGGAGCTCGTGCCCGCACGCGGGTATCTCGCCGAGCTGGCAGCGCTGGCGGCGCCGGCATCGCGGCCGGCCTCGCAGGCTGCCGAGCATTGAGCGAGGGCCAGCGGCTTCACCTCGCCCGGTGCGCAGGGGAATGAACGCAGCGGATTAACTCCAGATTTAAATTGGAATTGAGGACTGCCATAGCTACAACAATCGAGACCCAGTCGTCCGCGCCGCCGGAAGGAGGCGCGAAAAAATCGGCGGCCCAAGCTCCCGCCGCTGCGCCCGGGTGGAAGAAATATGTCAATCGGTTTCTCGCCGCGGAGCTCTCCGCCCTCACCCGCTACTACGACCGCCTGATCCAATGGCTGCCGCGCGAAGACGACACCGGCATGCTGCTCGCCGCGATGGACGCCCCCATCAAGCAGTCGTTGGGAAGGGACGAGCCGTTCCCCGACCTTTCCGATGAAACCGACAAACGCACAGCCATCCTCATCAATGGCACGTTCAACCACGTCTTCGATATTCAGGCCCTGCTCACCGAATTGAAACCACAACTGTCGCGCACCTCCCGCGTGCTCGTCGTTCTCTATAACCCCTATCTGCGCTGGATGTACAACCTCGCGAACCGCCTCAGGATTCGAAAGGGCGAGCTGCCCAGCACGTTTCTCACCCGCGTCGATCTGCGAAATATCGTCAAAGTATCGGGCTTCGCGATCGTGCGCGACCGTCTGGCCGTCTATTTTCCCTGGCGATTGCTGGGGCTCGGCGACCTGATCAACCGCGTTCTCCCGCTCGTCCCGCTACTGCGCTGGTTCAGCCTCACTTCGATTGTGGTCCTGCGTCCGCTCAAAGGGCAATCATCTCCCGGACTCTCTTGCGTCATTCCCGCGCGCAACGAACGCGGCAACATCGAGAACGCTCTGAAGCGTTTCCCCGATCTCGGCTGCGAAACAGAAATCATCTTCGTGGAAGGTCACTCGACCGATGGAACCTGGGAGGAAATCCAGCGCGTGGCCCCGCTCTACGCGCACCGCTTCCGCATCCAGTCCTGCCGGCAATCGGGAAAAGGCAAAGCCGACGCCGTCCGCCTCGGCTTCTCCCGCGCCACTCAGCCGCTGCTCGTCATTCTCGATGCCGACCTCACCATGCCTCCCGAGATGCTCGGCCGCTTCTACGCCGCTTACTGCCAGGGATACGGCGATTTCATCAACGGCTCGCGCCTCGTCTATCCCATGGAAGGCGAAGCCATGCGCTTCCTGAACCGCCTGGGCAACATCTTTTTCGCCAAAATGCTCAGCGCCATCCTCGACATGCGCCTCGGCGATTCCCTCTGCGGCACCAAGCTGCTCACGCGCTCCGATTATCAGCGCATGATGGCCTGGAGGCAGGACTTCGGCGACTTCGATCCCTTCGGCGATTTCGAGCTGTTGTTTCCCGCCGCCGTGCTCGGCCTCGGGATCGTTGACATTCCCGTCCGCTATCTGGCGCGCACCTACGGGGAAACCAACATCCAGCGTTTCCGCCACGGATTGCAACTGCTCAAAATGACCATTTTCGGATTGTTCCGCATTAAGATGCGGGTAGAGCGCCGCAAACGCTAGCGTCCGCGTGACGGCGGTATCTCGCGCAGCCTTCGGGCCCGGATGTCATCTTCCGGCAGGCGTTCCCACTTGATTGCCGTCCATTCCCATATCGATGGAGCCACCGGCAGCACCCGCCCGATCGCACGATAGTGCGATTTCAGGTAATCGCCGAACCGCCGGTCGTAATCCACGCCGAATTCCAGCGCCTGATACTCCGGATACGTGCGGTTCGACCAGATCAGATACCGCACCCGTTTCTCGTCGATTTGCCGGATCACTTCGTCAACCATTTTCCCCGGAGCCAGAACTCCCGGTGTGAAGACGAAGACGCGCGTCGGACATTCCGTTCCCGCAAGAAAGTAAAGGCTGGTGTCCTCCGGCACGGAAAGCACCGCCTCGCCCTCCGCGGCCTTCTCCTGCATGAACCGGATCGCGGCTTGGTAATTTTCCGCCTTGGTCTGCGTCGTGAGGATGGTTCCCCGCTCTGTCTTCAGCGGCACGTAAGGCTTCGAATAGGACTCCTCCACGCGCGCGAGCAGGAAGACGGCCGCCAAACACCCCAGCGAGATGGCCAGTTCTCCCCGAAACACATACTGGCGTGAATGTCCCGCGCGTGGAATCAGCAGAAACGCGAGCATCAGAAACGAGAGAATCACCGGCCCGTTGTAATAGATGGCGTATCCCGAGGCCGCCATCATGGTCAGGATTCGAAACGCGACCAGAATCGAGTAACTCAGCAGCAGCGCCAGCGCCGGATCGCCGCTTTCGCCCTTCCGCCGCAGGAAGAACCACCAGGCCACCGGCGCCGCGCCCGCAACAAACAACACCATGTCGCGCGGAAAAAAGATGGCGGCCAGAATCTCTCTAGTTGTCTGCTCCAGGGTTCGTAGGGAATAAAAATGTCCGACCAACAGCAGCGTCACAAGAACGAACGCGAGCATCACCCGCAGCCAATTCGACCGCGCATCGGATTTCTTCCACCACAGCATCGCCCAGACCAGCGTCACCGCCCCCGCCACGGGTATGGCGCCGAACAGCGCGTCGTGGATCGCCTGC
>DASPSB010000209.1:0-3837 GCA_035624135.1 Candidatus Acidiferrales bacterium
CTATGGCGTTCCGGCGCATCGAGCAGTTCTACGTTTCCACGGAGGGTTCGAGGATTCATCAGGTGAAGGTGCAGTCGGGCGCCGGAATCGTGGCGCTGAGCTTTGCCGGAGAGGAGATTCAGAAGCGGTCCTATCCGAACAGTTTCGGCGGGCAGCATATGCTCGAGGGATACGAGCTGGTGGAATCGCTGGACCTGGTCGGGCATGCGCCGCGCGTTGCGGAAGAGGCTGTGGCGCTGCATAGCGCGGACCAGTGTCCGGCGGGGACGCGCACGCTGCTGCTGGAGAGCGCACAGCTGGGATTGCAAATCCACGAGTCGGTAGGGCATCCGATTGAACTGGACCGCGTGCTGGGGATGGAGGCGAATTACGCTGGGTTGAGTTTTCTGACGCTGGAGAAGCTGCGCACGCTGCGCTACGGGTCGGAGATTGTCAACGTGGTGGCGGACGCGCGGCTGTCCCATGGGTCGGGACTGGGGACGTTCGGTTATGACGACGAGGGCGTGCCGGCGCGATGTACGCCGATTATTTCGAACGGGCTGTTTACCGGGTATCTCTCGAGCCGGGAGACGGCGGCGCTGGTGGGGGAGAAGCAGTCGGGGGGAACAGTGCGAGCGGAAAGCTGGAACCGGCTGCCGATGATCCGGATGACGAATGTGAGCCTGCTGCCGGGCAAAGGATCGAGCGCGGACCTGGTGGCCGCGACCGATGACGGGATATGGATGGAGACGAACCGGTCGTGGTCGATTGACGATCACCGATATAACTTCCAGTTTTCGACGGAAATCGCGTGGGAGATCAAAGGCGGCAAACGCGTGCGGATGCTAAAGAACCCGAGCTATAGCGGCATCACCACGGAGTTCTGGAATTCTTGCGACGCGATTTGCGGGCCGGAAGAATGGAAGTTGTGGGGAACGCCGAATTGCGGGAAGGGGCAGCCGCAGCAGGTGATGGGGACAGGCCACGGAGCGGCGCCGGCGCGGTTCCGGAATGTGAAGATTGGAGCAGCATTTTCGAAATGAAAGCACGCGGCAAAATGCGCCGATCGAGGGCCGCAGCCGGGGCCGCGGTGGATTTGGTGCTGTCGCAGGCGGAGCTACGGCGAATTGCTGCGCGCGTGCTGGCCTTCTCCGAGGCGGACGAGACGGAAGTGACGATCGAAGCGGAGTCCGATGCGCTGACGCGCTTCGCCAACAACACGATCCACCAGAATGTGGCCGAGGAGCGGCTGGAGATTTCTGTGCGTGCGGTGGTGGACGGGCGGACGGCGCGAGCGACGACGAACAAAAGCGATGAGGAATCGCTGCGTCGCGCGACAGCGGCGGCGCTGGAGCTGGCGCGGCATCAGCCGAAGAATCCAGGTCTGCTTCCGATGGCCGGTCCGGCGGCGCGCGGCGCCGCGAAGCAGGTGCACCGATATTGTGAGTCTACGGCGGGGGCCACGCCGACGGAGCGTGCGCGTGTGGTGGCTGCCGTGTGCAAAGAGGCGCGGGCCTGCGGGCATACGGCCGCGGGGATCTTCTCGACGGGAGCGCATGCAGTGGCGCTGGCAAACTCGCGAGGGCTCTTCGCGGCGCATGCACAGACGCGGGCACAGTTTTCGAACACGGCGATGGATGGGGATTCCTCGGGCTGGGCAAAGTCCACCTCTCCAGACCTGCGTATGGTTGATCCGGAAGCATTGGCGCGGCGGGCGATGGAGAAGGCGGAGCGGTCGCGGAAGCCGCGTGAGATTACACCCGGGCGGATGACGGTGATCCTGGAGCCGGCGGCGGTGCTGGATCTGGCGGGGCACATGTTTTATGACTTTGCGGGGACGGCGGTGATGGATCACCGGTCGTGCTTGAACGAGCGGATGGGGAAGCAGGTATTCGGCAGGAACATCCAAATGTGGGACGACGTCTATCACCCTTTGCAGAGCGGGACGCCGTTTGACGGCGAGGGCATGCCGCGTGAGCGCGTGCGGCTGGTGGAAGCCGGCGTGCCGAAACGATTGGTGTATTCGCGGGCCACAGCGAAAAAGATGAAAGAGAAGTCGACGGGACACGGGCTGCCGTTGCCGAACGAATGGGGCGAGGCGCCGATGAATCTGGTGCTTGAAGGCGGCGATTCGTCGCTCGAAACAATGATTGCTTCGACGGACCGGGGCGTGCTGCTGACGCGCGTGTGGTATGTGCGCGAAGTGGACCCGTATGAAAAGGTGCTGACGGGAATGACCCGCGACGGAACATTTCTGGTGGAAGGGGGGCGCGTGGTAGCGGGGCTGCGGAATATGCGGTTCAACGAGAGCGTGCTGGAGATGCTCTCGAAGGTGGAAGAGATGGGGCCGGCGGTGAGTGCGTCGGGGGAAGAGGCGTTCGATATGGTGGTGCCGGCGATGAAAGTGAAGGATTTTCATTTTACGGAGATAACGAAGTTTTAGAGGGGCTTTCGAAAGCCGCTGACGGCCTGCCGCCAGGCAGGGCCGGCGCCCTTCGACTTCGCTCAGGGTAAACGGGACGCCGGCGCTACGGGAGATGCGGACCTAAAGGCCGACGCTACGGTTTGACGGGTTCGAGTTTGTCGCAGTTGAGTTGACCATCCTGCTCGATGCGGCCGGAGACGCGCATCATTCGCGTCTCGAACACGAGAGCGCCGTAACGTTCGTAGGCTTCCGGGAAGAGAACCGCCTCAAAAGTGCCGCGCTGGTCCTCGAAGGTGCAGAACATCATGTTGCGGAAATCCTTGGTGCCGACGTGGCGGAAAGTGATCAACCAGCCGAGCAGAGTGAAGCGGCGGTTGTGGTTGCGCGGGCTGGCGACGAGCTCGTTGCTCCAGGATTCGCCGTTGCGAGGGATGAGATCGAGCGGATGGCCGGAGACACAGACTTCCAGAAGTTCCTGTTCGTAGCGGAGGCGGAGTTCGGGAGTGTAGTCGGCGAGGGGAAGAGGAAGCGGGTCGGGAGGGGGAGGAGCGGAGTCGGGGAAGAGAGAAGAGGCCGATCCCGCCGCAGGCGAGGCCGTCGCCACGGAGTGCGGCAGAAGGTTGAGGCGCCAGAGGAGTTCGGGGCGAGTGAGGGGAGAAGGGAAGGAGGTAGAGGAAGTAGAGGAGAGAGAGGGCGCCGGCGATTCCGAAGCGCCGAGGGAGAAGGAATGTGCTGGAAGAGAAGGAGGGCGGGCACATGGGTCCGCCCCTACGAGAGGCGCGCCGGCGCTACCGTCCACCTCGTCGAAGGCGCCGCATTTGATGAGGGTTTCGATTTCGTCGCGCTCGACGGGGACGCGGGAGAGGAAATCTTCGAGGGAGTGGAACAGGCCGTGTTCGTCGCGTTCGCGGAGGATGGTGGAAATGGTTTCGGCGCGCAGGCCACGGATTTGCATGAGGCCGATACGGATGGAACGAGAGGAGGGAGAGGAGGGAGAGGAGGGAGAGGAGGGAGAGAAAGTCGAGGATGTGTGAGGCAATCCCTCGCCGATGAACCTGGCTCGGGATGACGCATCCTGGTCGGATGCGTCAGTGGAGTATTCGAGGCGGGAATGATTGACGGAGGGGAGGCGGACCTCGATACCGGAGTGGCCATCGTAGGTCCAGCGTTTGGCTTCTTCGACGTAGGCGGAGACGTGATAGAAGCCGGCGCCGGCGCTGCACATGGCGGCAAGATATTCGGCGGGATAGTGGGCTTTGAGCCAGGCAATACGCCAGGAAATTTCCGCGTACGTTGCGGCGTGGGCTTTGCAGAAGCCGAAGCCGGCGAATTTTTCGACCATGGCCCAGGTTTCGTCGCGGCGGGCGGAGTCCAGACCCATGCGTTCGGCGGATTTGAGGAATTTGGCGTGGAGTTTTTCGCGTTCGCGTGAA